>QQSD01000006.1:0-1844 GCA_003602485.1 Candidatus Poseidoniales archaeon
GCTTTTGACCATGATTGTTGCTGCATGGCTTGGAATCCTTCTTGAAGGAACGAAGCGAGTTCCTGATCCCCCCCCACATCTACATTGAGAGCTTGTATGGGATGAAGGTCAAGTTGGATTGAGGGTTTGACGACTTGGGCAGGAGTTGCCTCCAGGGGTGAATAGAATACGGCTGCTGGAGAATCGGAAGAATGGTCGTACACTACAACGTCGTCATCGAGGGAATCATAACTCACTTCAACCACTTCATCTGTGTTGCCGTATATTTCTTCATAATTAGGAATCTCAGCATCAATTTTCCAATAGTCAGGTACGCCTTCTTCTTCTGTTGTAGGCGCTGGTGAAACCAAGCGAGCAGAGACGAGCCGAACTGGTTGGGAAGGTGCAATATCCTGCAAAACGGGTGGAGGAAGTTTCTCAACCGGGGCAATTACTTCCATCGGTGGAAGTGCAAGCATCGGCTCTACCTCAGTACCAAGGTCGTGAGGAGGCACCTCTTGGGGCGTATGGACGGGGAGGACTGCCGGAGCAGGGCTTGGCACGGGCTCCTGGACCTCTGGAGCCACTGGAAGCACGGGAGCGGGACTCAGCACGGGCTCCTGGGCCTCTGAAGCCACTGGAAGCACGGGAGCGGGACTCAGCACGGGCTCCTGGACCTCTGGAGCCACTGGAAGCACGGGAGCGGGACTTAGCACAGGCTCCTGGACCACTGGAGCCTCTGGAGCGACGGGATGCGCTGGAGCAGGGCTCTGCGTAGCCGCTTCGACCTCTGCTGGGACAGATGGTGCGGGAGCAGGTTGCTCAACTTCTACTGCTTTTACAGCAACGCCAGGTTGCGACTTTTCTGGCTCCGATGTCAGCGGTATTCGGTCATCACCAGATTCAGTGGAATCAAAGGGTATGCCTTCCGCAAAACTGCCTATGCCAAATGGTAGATTGGAAGAATAAACATTGGATTCGCCTTGAAAACCAAAGGGAAGGGTACTGGAATCTCCGGAGTCTTCGCCGCCTTCTTCCGCCTTTGGTGGTTCAATACCTTCCAATTCATACCAGGATTCTGCGGCGTCATCTAAACCTGGCACATCCGTGGGAAGAATTTCTTCGGAGTCCAACGTGGTTGACAAATCGTCACGATGTTGACTTCCACAGGCTGGGCATGATGTCCCTCGGAGGGAAAGCAAACCGCAGACTCTGCATTCAAACATGGCTCTGCCTCAGCCAACCGTTGTCGCCAAAGGACTTGAACTCAACGCCCATGTGATTGTGACTCATTCTTCTTCGCCACGAAGCAACTGGGCCGTCTTAGATTTCACGTCGGTTACCAATTCAGCAAGGCCGTCCATCTCGTCGTCAACCAAGGCTTCTGAAAATGATTTTCCTTTGCTACGTCCACGTGCCAACTGCCCGATGATACTCAAGGAGGTTACTCCGATAAGGATGAGTTTGACGAAATTTGCACCGCCATCTGCGCCCACTACGAACACCAAGAGCATGTACAAAGATACGATGAAGGTCGTGATAATCATAATCGGGAATCCAGCCCTGAAAAATTCGTTGAAGGAGATGGGGTAACCTGCATCCTCCGACATTCCAGCCGTCACCACGTTCGCAGAGGCCCCGATGAGGGTCCCGTTACCACCGAGGCAAGCCCCGAAGGCCAACGCCCAGATAAGTGGGGTGAGGAGGTATTCTCCGAGGTTGTACGAGATTTGCAGCACGATTGGAATCATGGTTGCAGTATAGGGAATATTGTCAATGAATGCAGAGGCTACTGCAGAAACCCACAACACGATGAGGATTGCGGCTGCTAAACGTACGGTTTGACCGTCGCCTGTATCGCTACC
>QQSD01000006.1:1872-42148 GCA_003602485.1 Candidatus Poseidoniales archaeon
TCTCCAATGAAGGCAATCACGCCAATTTCCTGGAGAGAGTGCACGAGTACAAAGAGTCCAGCAAAGAAGAGAAGTGTTGTCCATTCAACATGGTGGAGTGGCTCTTCAATATCGTGGCGATCAGTTGCGAGGAGCATGACTACTGCACCAACCAGAGCAATCCAGGACACAGCGATGTGAGTAACAGGATGGGCAAAGAAATTGATGATCACAAGGGCGAGGATCACGCCAGCAACTCGAAGCATAGCAGGGTCCTTGATTCCGTATTTCGCTTCAAGTTCGGCGATATCACGGATTCGTGTCCCTGAGAATTCGTCGGCGTAAAACCACTTCAAGAACATGAATGAGGGCACAATACACATGAGAATTCCTGGCGCCATCTCGATGATGAAATCATTGAATGTCACACCGTATTGGGCCAAATCAATACCAGCTCCATTGTTGTAGGTAGGGTCGACGTACTTGCCTCCCTCTGCCTCAGCAATCTTGCTTGCAGAGAGCCCAGACCCAATCATGATATTTGGAGGGTCCCCAATCATGGTTGCCGCACCGCCGATGTTTGAAAACAAAACTTCCGAAATCAACAGGGGTATCGGTTTGATATCCAGAACCTTCGCAAGTTGGATGGTTACAGGCGTCAACAGAAGCATCGTGGTAACATTGTCTAAGAATGCGGAAAGTACTGCGGTGACTGAACAGAGGATGACGACCAGCGTCCAAATAGATCCACCACTTTTCTTGTAAGAAAGTACTGCAAAATACTCAAAGACACCAGTATTCGAAAGAATACCTACCATCACCATCATTCCCAGTAAAAGTCCGATGGTTTCCCAATCGATCATTGTCGTGATTTCTGCTAGCGTAAAGGTGTCCTCAACAGCATAATAATTCAATGCAAGAACTGCAAGAAGGCCGCCCACTGCTGCGGCAAGAGTACGATGTACCCATTCAAAGATAATCAGCGTGTAAACTCCGAAGAGAATGGCAAGACCAACCCAAATGGCTTGTGATTCCAAGCCGTCTTTGATGTGGACCTCAATACCGACGCCTCCTCCACCGCCTGCCTGAGTATATCCTGAAAGGAGCATGAAACCTACAAAAATCAGTAGGAGGAATGAAACCTGTCGACTTCGATTGGTAAAAAGATGAGAGTTCATAGGGAGACCTCAGTATTTTGTTCCACCCGTGGTCACTCTTTGACACTTTGCTTCCAGAAGAATCAACTTCGCCATAATACGCCAATGTTTCCCCGCTGCAAGACCAGTGTGGAATTGGTTTGCTCTGCGATTTGAGCCCAAACTGCTGATCGTTGTTCACGTTCAAAGAGACCCTTGTTGACTTTGATCTTTACCAGAGAACGCGAACCTAGTTGTTGACGTATTTCATCAAAGACCGTGTCACTCAAGCCCGATTTACCAATGCGTACGCTGGGTCGGAAATCACGAGATTTCGCATCCCTCATAATGTGTGATGGAATTTTTGCCATTCATTCACCCCGTCCGTTGATTCGGGCAACACGATGCGCTTTTGGACCAGCACCGTACCGACGAATATACCCACAATGCAGGCATGTGTGGAGACGTTGACCGGCCTTAATACGAACCCGAAATTGCGATGTGAAACTATGAGAGCCCCAGCACTTGCGGCAAACACGTGAGCGTACCTCGGTGGGGACTGAGAGACGATGGCGTTGTGAAACCTTCGAGAGGTGGACTGCTGCAGATTCAACAACATCCCGGGGATGGTTAAGAGGATTCATGAGAATTGACGTGAGGTGGGATTGAGCATGTTGTGCTTTTTGTTCACGTTGTTGGCGTGAACGTCGTTGTTTGCGGCGACCCATCTGAAACCCTCACTGAAGTACATTGAGAAGATCATTCGTGATTTCATCAATAGCACGGTCACCGTCAACTCTGTAGAACAGACCTCGTTCCTCGTACCATGACGCCAGAGGAGATGTTTGCTCATGATATGCGCCGAGGCGTGTCTTGACAGTTGATTCCGTGTCATCTGCACGTCGTTTCTCCACGTAGTGACCGCAACTGCACCCTTCATCAGGCACCGGGTTGAATGTGTCGTGGTAGACGGCTCCACAGGTCCCACAGGTTGAACGCCCACAGATACGTTCAACGATTCGGTCATCTGGCACATCAATTGCTAATACATGAGTAATTTCGGTTAATTCACTGAGCGCTTCAGCTTGCGGAATGGTTCGTGGGAATCCATCAAACATCACACCATTCTTGGCGTCATCTTCCCTAATTCGCTCTTTGATGAGACCGAGAATCACATCGTCAGGAACAAGAGCGCCTCGCTCCATGTAGGACTTCGCTTCAAGGCCGATGGTTGTACCTGCTTTGACCGCAGCACGCAGCATATCTCCGGTTGAGACCTGAGGCAGGCTGGTATATTCAGTAATTCGTTGTGCCTGAGTACCTTTGCCGGCCCCCGGGGGACCAAAGAGAACGATACTGCCCATGGATTAGGGTGTACACTCCACCCTTTCAACGTTGACACGGTTTCAGCCTTGTCGCTTGAGCCATTCATGACCGTAATGTTGCCATTGTTCAGCCGTCCAACCTGAAGGTAACCCACCGGGTGGAAGAGGAGGTCCAGCCTGCACTATCGGCTGACTCGGGAGAGGTTGTGGCAGAGCAGGTAGAGGTTTTGCAACAGGAGGCATGCCTGCTGGTGGGAGACCCATTGGAAGTGGAGCGGAAGTGCCCCCACGCGGAGGCATACCTGCTGGAGGTAAGCCTGCTGGGACTTGATTCGGCAATGCTGGAAGATCCATTGATTGCATGATAGCTTGCGCGATTTCATCGTCGCTTACTTCTCCGCTGGTCAAATCGTCAACTGCGTCACCCAAATCAAGGGCACTGTTACGACGTTCATTGAGAAGGTCGGGACTCACATGTGTATTTGGGGCTACCAATTCCAACCCGTCGTCACCCACTTCACCCGACTTTTTCATTCGTCGACCGATCACAATCAGTCCGATGAGAATCACAGCGATAAGGCCACCACTCACTGCTGGGGGAAGGATGCTAAACAGGCCTCCATCACCGGTAGCAGTTTCTACACTTACATCAAGGATTTGGGATGCGACAAGAGTCTCCCCGACCGTGATATTGAGGTGCAATTGTGCAGTTGTCCGACTGACAGACTCAGAGGGCATCAGCGTGACAATAACATCTACTGACTCACCGACTGCCAAATCGGTAATGCTAGCAGTGCTTAGGTCAACACTCCAATCATCTCGAATCATGTCATCTTTGTCCAACGCAACACCAGTGAGGGCTGCATTCAACGGAATATTACCGTCGTTTCGGACAACGAAGGTGAGGGAACGACCGTCTTGACGGGAAATGCCGCGCAGAGGTTGTTCACTCTCTGTTTGAACGGTGATGTTGGCGTAGGATGATTCTACAACTGCGATGGTGATCATTTGGCTTGATTCTACAAGTCTTCCAGCATTTGACCCTGTTACAGCGATGAGGATTTCAAATGCATTTTCGGATTCTTGCTCTTGCGCAGGTGGAATCAGGCCAAAGCGGACAAGTTTTTCTTCACGAGGTTCGAGGTAGAGCGTCGGGTTGGCAAAACCCACTTGCCATCCATCAAGTGCCAATCCATGAGTCCAATTGAGGGCTAGGTCGGTATTTCCAGTATTCTTTACAACGAATTCACCGTAAGAATAAACGTCACCGATTGATACTTCAATGATTGATTCTGAAGGCGGTGTGAGGTTAATTCCCAATTCATCACGAACAATCAACGTGGTGATGTTTTGGATGAAGTTTTGATTGGAACGCTCCGTTCGTATGGTATAGGTATTCGAATCGCCTTCTTCAGCCGTGATTGGAACTGCCAAGACCAATTCAACCGTTGTGGTCATACCGGGATTGAGAGAAATCATGACCTTACGTGAGTCTTTTTGGGTGTCATAACGAACCTCCATGGCCCATTGAGGATTATCGGGTAGAACCGATACTTCCAATTCTACTGCGATGTTTCCAGTATTTTCCACTGATACATTGAGATGGACTTGTTGCCCACTGTCAACAGAGAGATCGTCTGCGAGTTGTGAAGGGCCAAGTGGGCCGTCATCATCAAGGAGGTCAACGTTGAAAGATTCCTGGGGCAAGACCTCAATGCTCACTGTTTCTGTGAAATTCATCGTGGGATCGGTAAATGAGGTGACGTAACACGTGACCTGGTCCGTATCACCCGCAGCAGGTACGCCATTTGCAACAAGAGGCACAATAATGCGGATGGACATCGGCAAAAACTCAAGGATATTGAGCGGCTCAAAGTCAAGTTGGGAGGAATTTGAACCACCGAGCATCAATTGCCATCGCTGTTCAGAAGTACATTCAATACTGTATTGTGCCGGTGCATTCCCAGTATTTCGTACCGAGATTGAAAAGAAGCTCGAACCACCGGGTTGTGCCGACAATCCATTGCTTCCAGCCGTGACCACCTGGACTTGGTCTATTTGCTCAACGATGATTGTGACACGCTGAGTATGTGAGACTGTGGGTTGGAATTCATAGCGTGCTGTGAGTTCAACGACATAGGTGCCTGCACGGACAAAGCGAGGGTTTTCAGGATTTGAAGTGAGGTCTGCATCCAAATCTTCAAGCCGCAAATTGATCGTTTTGTTGGCATCGTCTGTACCCTGTGCTGTTAGAATAAAATTCGGCGTCTCATCGAAATTTCTTGACCAAAGGTCGTCGCTAGGCAAAAAGAAATCATCACGGCCTGGTGCCGGGATTTGAACGGTGGTTGAAGATAGCAACACTGACTGATTCCCGGTACCTTCGTGCAGAACGACAAGGGGAAGGTCAATGCCCGAATCATTACGGACATCCAAATTCACGACCGCATTGTTGGAACGCTCTTCCGCAGTCTCAGGAACTGTTCCATCACTGTTCGCAATAACCACTCGAACACCGAGGGCGGTAACTTCCACATCTTGCTCCCAAATATTGTTGTCCGTCCCACTTGTTGCGTCGTTCATTTCGGGGACTTGATTCCCAGTATCGATAGCCAAGCGAAGCGAATGAATGCCAGTTGAAGTGAATTGATGGAAGATGGTATAGGAATCAATCATACCAGGCTCGAGAGCTGACCGAGTCGATGTTGCCAATGTTTGTTGTGTCGTCGTGTCTTCCAAAATGATGTCGAAATCGCCCGATATACTCGTTCCTTGGTTCACCCAAGCAAGGCGAATCGAGATGAGGTCGTTCTTGAGAGGATTGAACGAAGAAGTGAGGATACTGCCGTCAAACACAGCCAAATCCGCTTGCGGTGTTGGGGTGGCGACTGCTGCCATTACAAGTCCAAAGTTTTGCGTGGTTCCGCCACGATGGAGGACTTGCACAATCCATTGTCCTTGAGAAGATGTGAGGGTCCCTGGTGCGATTCGGATTCGTTCAACATTGTTGGTGTCATCAGCCGAACCGCCTGTTACCGAGAAGCCTTGCGAGAATTGGTTGCCTAACCACTCCGTGCCCGACGGGTCAATTAGAATCAAATCAAGGTCATTGACCAATCGCTTTTGGTTATTCGGGGCATTCGCACTCCCTGCTTCATCCGTCCATGCAAGCGTGATATCAATCCCGTGAGACGGGTCGAGTGAAAAGGAATAGAGCAATCCAAATCCTGATTCAAGCGGTTTATTATCGTCAAAGAAGGTGTCCAAAGACGTCGTGCCGTCCATTGGCATGACGGTCCTCTCAAGGTCAACTTGACCCCAACCTTCGAGATTGTTAGGGATATCTGGTGTGCCCAAGTCGGTTGCCCCGTTGATCATGGCTGCTTTGACCAAGGCACTGGATGGCGAACTCACACCTGCCTGCTCACGAATAAATTCACGAGTAAGCGCAGCCACACCGGAAGCGACTGCTGTTGCTTGCGATGTTCCTGACAAGGACATGTAGTAGGCGTTACCTCCTGCGTGCGCCCCCGAGAGGCAATCGGGGCCTGCTGGGTTTTGAGCTTCTTCAGCCAATCCCGAACATATTCCAACTCCGGGCGCGACGAGGTCCGGTTTAATCCGGCCATCAAGGCTCGGTCCTTGGGATGAAAAATTTGCCACAGCTCCCGCCAGTGCAGAACCAGAGGACCCAGTCGTTGATGCCCCAATCGCTATGACATTCTTCGCTGTTCCCGGAGAAGTGACTTGAGAGGCACCAAATGCCCCACGGTCACCGACTGAAAAGAGCGGAGTCAAATCCTGACGGTCATTGACGAACACATCAACCGAACGTGCGTCTGCAGTGTACTGACCGTAATTTCCATTCAGGCCCCACGCATTGACAGCGATACGTGCCGTCATTTGTTCAGCATCTCTGAGGAGGTCGTAGATTGACCCAACTCGTCCGAAGACACCAGTTGGGTCGTGCTCGAGAGAGTACATGACAAGATTTGCACTGGGCGCTATTCCACGAGCAGATGTGTCGCCTGAACCATCTCCGAGAACGGTCACTGCGATGTGAGTGCCGTGCCCCGCATTGCTATCGGCAGGTGATGAATCCAGCCCGAACTGAGTGTATGTCGCTGCAACACGCCCTGTTAAATCCGGGTGATTTTGGTCCAAACCCGTATCAGCAATCGCAATCATCTCACCTGAACCATCGAGAGTGAATGCTGCATTGTCTTGAACTCCTTGAACCCCTGAAAGCGACCAGGCTACTGCGTTGTGCACTCGCAATTCCATTGCTGGCTCGCTCCAGATAATGCGGCCATCATGAGCGATGTTACGAATGAATTCGACATGAGATTGGGATGTAATCAACGACTGGCAACTCCAAGAATCGCACCATGCTTCCAAGGCACCGTAACGAACGAGGTCGGTCGCTAAATCTCCATAGCCTCCAAGTCCCAAATCATCTGAAGGAATCATTGAGACATACTGCTGTTCACCTGAGAAGGTTAAGAGTTCGGGGGCGAGACGCCATCCGGGCTCTTGATGGCCAGCCCAGCGAACCCGACTGTCTTCGTTGAGCGATTGAACCATCGATGTAGGCGAGACTGGAAGACGGACGAGCCAACCTTCGTCATGGAGTGTATCGAGTACTCGCAGGTCGTATTCGGTAACGAGGTCTGAAAGGACCTGTCCGTTTGGGTTGTGAAGTTGAACGATGGCTAATCCAGTATATGCTGCGTCATTTGAACGATGCAAACTCGGAGCAACATCGGGCCCGTTTGTGAGCGTAGGGTCAAAACTACCCGCAGCCAAATGAAGAATTCCAGATGCATCTTTCAAATCGACTGATATCATACTTGCTTGTGGCATTTCACCCCAATGCTCTGCGGCCAATTTCAATTGCTCTTCGTCTGAAAGAGACGGTACGTCCATCACATCGCTTTGCTGTGGTGACTCGAGATGAACGGTAGATGCCGTGGAATTAATGGCCTGAGAGAGCGGCGTCAAAACGAAGAGAAGGAGTACGAACAGAAGGGTAACCCGTGAACGCATATCACTGGGACCTCCACCCCGCTTTTGAATACACCTCATCGGTGTGCTTACAATCCGTTGTAGGCGAAAATTGCTGCATCGGTTTTTTCCACCGAAACTCTCCAATCAGACTCGGTTCCGGTCAACGCCCTGATAGCGTCAACATTTTCGGGAATGACATCTGATTCTTGATGGATCGCTTGGAAGTAATAGAGCGTATTTCCGTCAAGTTTTACACCATCCTCCCATACAAAAATCTCGTGGAGGTCGCCCCATTTCCGACCGATGTCACGAGCATATTCCATGACTTCTGCAGTCGTGGTGATGTTCGTTTCTTTTCCGTTCATGATGATGATGCGAGGTTGCTTGGACCAAAGGTCAAGAACGCTTTGGGTGTTCAATCCATGCCCTTCAGGCAGTGTCGCCACGATGGAGTGGCAGTGCATGAGAGTGGTGGGTACAGCGACCGCCATTGAATTGATGTCAATCTCTGGTTTTACCGTCATCACGTCTGGGCCGTGGTGCGAAGGTACCTTGAGGACTGGCTTGATTGCATTGATTGGACCCTTGGCTGAATCACCCGGGTCTGCAGCACGTCGAATCATGGTACATTCAACCTTGAGGGACCCACAGTGTTCATAGAGTGGAACAAGTGTTCGTGAAAGGCCCGTTGTATTGCATGACACGACGCGAGTCCCTGCTGCATTCATGTTTTCTTCATGATTGGCTGAAGACGTATATGACATGCCAGCCATTGCATGCTTTTCACCGCCTTGGAAGATGTACTTCACTCCAGCGTTGACGTAAGTTTCTTTGTTGGCAGCACCCACTTTGCCTGGAGAACAATCTACGACAATATCGGCTATGGCAAGTAGGTCACTCAAGCCACCGTGACACGTATACCCTGCATCAGCAAAAGCGGCGATTCGGTCCGCGTCGTCAAAGGTGCAATACAACGGAAATCCCTTGCGGACGGCCAAGTCGCAGCCGAATGACGGACGCGTTTTAGTCACACCGATGATTTCCATGTCGTCCTGAGCATCGACCGCGTCGGCCACTCTCTTTCCGATTGTTCCATATCCGTTGATGGCGACTTTGATGCTCATGACCCTCTCCATGCTGTGCTCTGTGAGAACCTCAATAAACACTTCTTTTCTTGAAGACGCCGAAGATTAGCGTCCACCACTGAAAATACCTCTCACCGACGATTACCATAGCAGCATATTTGTGCATGCGGTGCAAGGAAGTGCTATGGCGGATGTGTCTGAGGTCGTTGCTCGTTCGATGAGCATCAACGAAAAATTGGGTCCACGCTTGCAAGCAGCAGCCGATCAAAACGCAATTTTGCGCATTGGTTGGACCAATGCCGGAGACCCCGTGCCCAAAAACGGAGAGCTCGGTTTATGCCCTGCACTCCCCGATGGCGCACGTATTCGAGCGCTCGGAGTTCTTGGTTCATGGGTCGCTGCTTTCGGCAAGGGTGGGTCCTTCACCCTCCAAGGTGATGCTGGAAGTTATCTCGGCGCTGCCAACCAGGGCACAACCATCGTTTGCGAACGAATGGCCGGAAATTTCACAGGCTACATGATGAACTCAGGAACCATCACCGTCTTGGACGGGAGTGGAAGCGATTCTGGAGCGATGATGGCTGGAGGCGTCCTCATCATACGAGGTGCTTCAGGGGCACGTATTGGTGGAGGAATGAGCGACGGGCTCATCGTGATTCACGGAGATGTTGGGCCTGACCCGGGTGCGGGTATGACCGGAGGTCGTATCATCATCAACGGACGATGTCCTACTCCACCCCCTGGCGTAGTATTGCGTCCTCTGAAGAAAAAAGAAGTGACTGAAATCAACGCTCTTCTCGACGATGAAAGCCTGCATGTACCGAGTGATGCTGTTTGCCTCACGCCACAGGAAGAGATGCTGATTGAAAGTGTCGGATTCGCTGTATCATCAGGCGACCTGAGTCAAATTGGCTTGCTCAATGACCAAGAGGAACGCTTACCACCCTATGCAACCGTCGACACAGTTGCCCTCGTCGGCATCAAAGAAACCGTTCAATCACTGGCTCTCCCCTTGCCCCTCCTGCCGATGCTCGAACACGGCACAACCATGTTGGCAGGTAAAAACGAGAGCGATGAATTGGGTACGGTACTCAATCGTCATCCCGCCTTGGTTGAAGAAAAACCGAGGGCGGTTGACCTGCTGATGATCCAAGCGACAAACCTGTTGACAGTCGCAGATGATTTGCCAAAGGCCGGAGGTTTTGCAATGGACATTGGACGCCTACCCCCAATGAACGCTGAACAAATCGACGGATTGTTGGTTGCTCTTCGGGCACTCATCAAAGCCGACGCCCCCGTGATGTTCATTGATGGCATCAGTCGGATTCAATCACTTCACGAAAAAGCAGCCTATCACAGCGTCGATGTTGCCATGGCCCGTATTGAGGACGGGTCTGGACTTTCCGAGGCAGCATCCCTTCCCATGATGGGGCGCTCTGCGAAAGCACACCTTTCAGGCCAGGAAATTCAAACAGGACTCATGCTTGGTTTCGCCGCTAATGCCCACGACCTTGCCGTATTGGTTGCGTCTGGAGTTGACATTGTATCGTGTGAAACTCCCATGGCAGAAACTCAAGACATCGGCTATTGGCTACAGGGCACACAAGGCGACTTATCGAATGAGTTACGACGCATTGGCTTGAACAGCATTGATATGCTTGACCGCAAGCACCTCAGAGCATTGGACCATGAAACTGCATCTGTAAGCGGCCTTCGCCTTGCAGGATACGGCCGGCCGCTCCCGCATTGGTTTGCACGATAGGTGAACAAACATGCCAACCATATCAGTTCAACAAGACCTTTTGCGTCATCTTCTGAGCCAGCATGGCCTCAAGCATGATGTCGAGGTCATGGGTGACCAGTTGCCATTGATGGGAACTGACATTGACCGTTGCGATAATGAGACGTTAGATATTGAGATTTTTCCGGACCGACCAGACTTGCTGAGTGGTGAAACACTTGCACATGCCATTCGGCCCTTCCTTCACGGAAGGACAGCAACTCCAGATATGGAAGTTACAGAAAGCGGCATCACCGTCGAGGTTGATGCACGTTTATCTGAGATTCGCCCTGTAATCCTTGGAGCAATTGTCAAGGGTGTCAACATCCACGGCGGTGAAGGTGAGATGGAGGCGTTCATCAAATCCTTGATGGATCACCAGGAAAAACTTCACTTTGCTCTTGGACGAGGACGCAAGCGCGCATCAATTGGTGTCCATGACATGTCTTCTCTTCAAGCCCCATTCCGCGTTGTTGCCGCTCCCGGAACAACAGAGTTCATTCCGCTTGGTGAAAGCTCGCCCATGACGATTGATACCATCCTAGAACAACATCCGAAGGGTGTAGATTATGCTCACCTACTCAAAGACATGGAGAGCTATCCGTTAATTCTTGATGCAAGGGACGCAGTCCTCTCATTCCCTCCAATTATCAACGGGCAGCACACCACTGTCAACCACGGCACAAAGGAGTTCTTCATCGATGTCACGGGCTGGGATGAGCGAGCTTGTGAAGCAGCACTCATGTTGGTCTGCCTGCAATTGCAAGAACGTGGAGGAAGTGTATATTCCGTTGAAATTACAACATGTCACGGAGACACCATCCGAAGTCCCGTTGGAGAAGGCGTCATACACCACGTACCCGAAGAATTGGTTGTGAATCTGTTGGGACGGTCCTTCACCGATGAAGAGTTACAACTCGCCATCAATCGAATGGGTGGCAGGTTCAACGGTAAAAACCTGGCTCCTTCCGATGCTCCCCCCAAGGCTGAAAAGATGTCACAGGCATCCTCTGGCAAGGCTCTTCTTGAATTCACAATGCCACGTTGGAGATTTGACCTCCTTCATCCCGTTGACATGGTTGAAGAAATCGCCATTGGCCACGGATATGAGGACCTTGGAGAAGACAGTCCAAAGGCACAGTTGACCGCACAACCACGTAGCGACCACAACATGCGTCGCAGATTGAGGGAATCAATGCAGGGACTGGGATTGATGCAAATCCAATCACTTACACTCTCAAATAAACACGACCAGTTTCACAAAATGCGCTGGAACATCACACATCAAATTACCACCATTACCAATCCAATTACCATCGATCACACGATGCTCCGACAGCACCTCCTCCCTGGTTTGCTACGATTGTTGGCGACCAACCGACATCATGATTTGCCGCAAGGCGTCTATGAATTGGGAAGTGTCGTGCGTGACCATCACAATACGGATCGTTTGGCCTTCATCATGGCTGAACGCTCGGGTGGCTTTGCGGCGGTTCGAGGTCGAATCCAAGCATTGTGTACTGATTTAGGCATCACGTCCTGGCATGCGGAAGCACTGGAAGCGAACGACGGCCCTTGGTTAGCCGGTCGTGGAGCCAAATTAATCATCAACGATGAATGGGTCGGATGTTTTGGTGAAATTGACCCCGCAGTAGCCTCGTTGTTTGAATTGCGCGTGCCCCTTAACGGAGCCGAGATTGATGTTGCAGCATTGATGAAGTTGGTGACAGATCCAGTCTGAGTGAAGGACATGTGTGGCCGATTTGCACTTGCTCGGCCCCTCAAAGAGGTGGCTGACACCCTGAACTGTGAACCTCTTTCGGACCTCACTCCATTCAAACCTTCATGGAACATTGCACCTCAAGCGTGGGTCCCCATTGTTACGCAGACTGACGTTGAGCGAAACCAACCAGCACCGCGTCACATCCGACTCATGCGATGGGGATTTCGTCCGTCATGGGCACAGCCCTCGAATCGCGAACCGATTAACGCTCGAAGTGAAACCGCGCATGAAAAGCCGATGTTTCGGTCAGCCCGACTCCATCGGAGAGGATTGCTTCCTGCTGATGGTTGGTTTGAATGGATGACGACACCACAAGGAAAAACGCCGTGGTATCACTACAACATGAAGGGTTCACTTAGCTATATGGCCGTCATTTTTGACCGTTGGAGCGATGGTGAAAACATGATTGAATCCTACGCCATCCTCACTCGAGATTCAAATGAAGATTGCCAACCTGTTCACCACCGAATGCCAGTATTGATTCAACCCGACCAAAGTGATGCATGGCTTGGAAATGGAATACTTCCCCCTGAGACAGAGGTTGGCATTGTTGATCGACATGCTGTAGCCAGAGATGTCAATCATGCTCAACATGACCATCCCGGTCTCATCGAACCTATTGCGACACTGTTTGATCAGGAATATGGAGTATAGGTTCCATCACCTGATTTGGTGTGGGGAGTTGGCTCAAATTCTCCGTTTTCTTTGCGCTTGTAATGATAGCCGTCGGTGTGATGGACCCAGGAAAATTGAGGTGCGTCTTCAACCAATTTAGGCTCGGGTGTTGAATGGTCTGACTGACTCGAAGTAGCACCGTCATATCGAACAGATTGGTCTGTAGCCGCTTCAACCGTTGAAGAGCCATCTCCAAACAAAGCTAGAGCGTCTTTGTAGGCACTCGAATCAACCTCAGTTTGTGGTGGACGAGCATTTGGGTCCTCACCTTTCTTGTATACGATTGCAGCAGGAGGGGCTTCGTCAACCTGTGCTATTGGTTCCTTTTTCTTGAAAGGCCAAATTGGTGCCATGGCAGTGCCACGGTGCATCTCTTCAAGAAACCTACGAATCGGGAACATGCAAAAGGGAGTTCACTTCAAATCCAAGTCCTTGCACCCTATTCTCATGCGAAGCATTGGACTCATCCTCTTGATGGTCCTGCCATTGCTTTGTCCGCCTTCAATTGCAGAAATGGCAAGCCAGGGAAGAGACCAAGAAACAATGGGAGTTACTGCGCAAGAGAACGTCATTGTCCACCAGAATGAAACTGTAAGTGCGTACATCACCCTGCATAACAAAGCATCAATAAATCAGGAATTTACCATCTCGCCTCTTTCGTTTCCAGCCATGCTTTCCCCAGTGAATTTACCACTCACTGAAACGCTTGTTCCGAACCACCTCAACCAATTTGTATTTGGCATCAAATCAACGACAACTGCGAGTTTTGCAACCTATCAAATCCAACTTTCCATCACCTCTGACTTCGACGCTGAAATAAACCATACCGTCACCATGAATGTCACTGTAGTGCCGTACTCGGACCTCAATTTTGGAGTTGATGGAGTCACGGCGTTAACAGTTGATGAAAACGTCCGCACCTCTGTCGCAGTCAATTTATCCAATAATGGCACCTATCCCGACAACGTCACGTACTCATTGTACACGCAGTCGAACTGGAACTGGGGCTGGATTATGGAGAACCAACAGGGAGGTAATGCATACACTGTTTTGTCCCCCGGCACCCTCGTCTATGTCTATCTCTGGGTTGATATCCCTGCAGTTGAGAACGGGATGCCCTTGTTACAAACTGGGCCGAGATTTACGCTGACGGCAACGTCAAGTTTGGACGGTGCGACGACATCCTGGAGTTTTGATTTGTTAATGAACGAAAAGAAAAATGCAACCATCGATGATGTGGAGGGGGACATCACGTTAGCTCCCGATGAAGATGGACGCATTGATGTCGTTGTTCGCAATGTTGGAAACTCACCTAATACACTCAATATTTCACTTCAAGGCGTGGATGCGGCAGGTAATCCCTTGCCGGACCTTCAGCCAGCTGATCGGTTCAATGTGAGTGGCTGGACGGTGGCTCTCTTTGGAGGCCTCGAAGATGTTGAACTCCTCCCTAACGAATCGAGAACGATTCAAATCGGCATTCAGTCCCCAAATACATTCTCAGGTGACATCTCTGTTCAGGTCCTTGTCTTTGCAGATGGAGCCATGCTCAACACACGAAGCGCTCAGGTAAATGCAACCATCCAACGAATATCAGCAGGCAATCTCACCTACAGCCAGACTGGTTGTGATGCAATTCTGCCAAATCAGTCTTGTGACGCCTCAGTAGAAGTGAGCAACACGGGCAATTCATACAACTCCTACGCTCTTCGAACAGGGGCGGTTACCGATGGATTCACAGTTGTATTACCCTCTGATGTATTGCTTGTTCAACCTTCACAAACCAAGACGTACCCGCGCTTGCAAATCTTTGCGGAAGAGCAAGCAACCGCATTCCTCCTTGGTTCAGCAACCATCGAATTACTCGACGATAGCGGAATGGTTGTGAACTCAGTAGAAATTCCCCTCAAAGTAGCCCCCGAGATCAAATGGACCTTCCGAAATGTCGAAGAACAAGTTAACGCAAAAGGTCGCTTATCGATTGCAATGGAGGTTCGTAACGACGGCAACGCAGTTGACGGCTTGCTCGTTCAACTTCAATCAAGTCATTCAACTCCTATGGGATTCATCCCTCCCGATTCCGCAATTTATGAGGACGGTGTTGAATTTCCACGTTCCTTTGAAATCAATGATATACCACTGGGAGCGAACTTTACCATTCGGGCTTGGGTAGAGCTACCTCAAGACCAAAACACCAACGGAACCGTCTTCATCAACACATCAATTCGTTCCCGCTTTGCCCCGGAACTTCCATTTGTTCATACTTCAGAAGGGGAATACCTCGGCATGACATGGCAGCCTTCTGAAGAAGTTGATGAAGGATTCAATTGGTCTTCAGCCTTTGAGACTACACTCGCTTATGTCAAGGCATGGGCCTTTGTCGTGATGTCTGTCATGGTTGCGGGAGTCATCATCTACAAGGCCGTCATTGACCGTGAGCGCCGCATGAACGAAGAGGCAATTCTCCCCTACCAACAAATAAGTGGAGACGCTCATGATTGGATTGAGAAATTTCGAGGGAATGATTCTAACTCCGCCCAACCTACGTCATCGGCAACATCTGTACTCACAGGCAATACGTATGAAAATGTAGAGCAAATGCAAGTTCAAAACGCTCCAAGTCCTCGCGCCCCGCCGATTGAACCTCGCCTCGTCGAAGCAGCCTCACTCATTCTCGGAAGAGGCATTGAGGAGCAACGTGAAGAACTCAAGCCATCCCAAAACACCAACCAAGCTCAAGCCAGCGTACCCCTTCCTTTGCCGCAACCTAAGCAGGAGGTTGTCCAATCAACAGAAGCCTCTTCGCAACAAGGCCAACCTGACGACCTTGAATTTTGAGAGGGCTCTGCATGTTGGTTGGAATCGACGAAGCAGGAAGAGGCCCCGTCCTCGGACCGCTGGTCATTGCGGCATGTGGCTTGCCCGATGAGGACCACGCCATGCTCATTGAAGCAGGAGTCAAAGATTCCAAGGACCTTTCCTCGAAGCGACGTGATGAACTCGAAGCATGGTTTTTCGAACAAGTCGAAAGCAGGGGATGGGTATCTTCGGTCATTACCTGCAGGCCCGAACGAATTGACCTAGCGATGCTTGATGACGGTCTTAATTGGCTTGAAGTGCGCGGCTTTAGTGAGGCCATTAATGGATTAGCATGTCGAGAAAGCGTACAAATTCTGGCTGATGCATGTGATGTGAATCCACAACGGTTCACTGACAGAATCTGTGAGCGAATCAACGAATGGCCTTGGAAGAACAGTGCGATGAAAAGTGAACACAAAGCAGACCTTAACCATCCAATCGTAGGCATGGCTAGCATCTTGGCCAAACAGGAGAGAGACCGACAAATAGAGCAACTTCAACTTGAAACCGGTCTCGAACTCGGGTCGGGCTACCCTGGAGACCCGAAAACAAAAATGGCTCTCCAACACCTCATCCTCCAATCAGGAATTCACAGTGAAGTTCGCTGGGGTTGGGCAACGGCCAGACGCTTTTGGGAGGCTAACAGAAGTGGTGACCTTCCCGTGAGGGGCCAACTGAGAACGAAACAACAACGCTTGTTCAAGAATGATGATGCACGCATTTGATGAAGGGACGCTGCCTGCCTAAAATGATGGGCGATACTTGGGAACCTGATGCGAACACGCGAGATTTTTTCCGCCATCTCGCATATCAAAACGCCATTGAATACGAAGGCAAAGGTGCCGTCGGCTCGGTCATAGGCCGAATCATGGGTGCTCGTGCAGAACTACGCCAACATGGCAAAGCCGTAACTGCATTGGTGGCATCCGAAGTGGCCAAAGCCAATGAAATGGCTGCAAAGAATGGTGTTGAATCACTCCGAGATATTCTCGCAGTGGAAGCACCCGAACTCCTCCAGAAGCGCGAAGTGAAGGCCCGACGTGAGGGGCTGCCAGATCTCGCTCATGCTGAACATGGCTCAGTTGTGTTGCGATTCGCACCCAATCCAAACGGGCCGCTTTCCTTTGGACACGCAAGAGGGTTGGTCATCAACAGTACCTATCGCGAAAAATACAACGGGACATTTATCTTGAGATTTGATGATACCGATACGAAAGTAAAACCGCCCATGCTTGATGCTTACAAAAGCATCGAGGAAGAAACGGAATGGTTGACTGGACGAAAACCCGACCGCGTGGTCATTGCCTCTGACCGTATTGAGGAGTATTATTTGCATGCAAAACAGATGCTTGAGGGTGGCTTTGGATATGTTTGCCGCTGCTCGGCAGAAGATTTCAAAGTACACCGTGTCGGTAAAACACCATGCCAGTGTCGAGACCAATCAACGGAAGACAACGTGGTATTGTGGAATTCTATGCTCAAAGGAGTATTCAAACCTGGGGATGCCGTTGTCCGTGTAAAGACCGACATGACGTTGAAGAATCCAGCGCTTCGCGATTGGCCCGCACTCCGTTTACAGGATACGAAAGCTCACCCACACCCTCGTCCTTCAGTTGCATCTAACTACATCGTATGGCCTTTGTTAGATTTCCAAAGTGCTGTGGAGGACCATCTTCAAGGTGTGACGCATATCATTCGTGGAAAAGACCTCATGGACTCTACACGTAAACAGAAATTGCTGTACGAGCATTTTGGTTGGACCTATCCTGAAACCATGTATTGGGGCCGAGTAAAGGTGCATGAATGGGGTGGATTTTCAACCTCCCAGATGCGTAGGGACGTAGAGGCTGACCTGTACGAAGGATGGAGTGACCCTCGTTTACCCACGCTTCAAGCCCTCAAAATGCGAGGCATTGATTCCAAGGCTCTGCGTTCGTTTTGGCTCGAACTGGGCATCACACAAAAAGACATTTCAGTTCCTCTTGCCACCCTTTATTCGCACAATACGAAGGTGGTTGACAGCACGGCCCCGCGACTCACCTTTGTTCGACATCCAATTTCATTCTCACTTGAGGGAAATTCGCCTTCTGAAGTCTCGCTTCCAGTTCATCCCAACGATGCTTCAATGGGTATGAGAACATGGTCACTGCGTTCAAAGAACATCTTCCTCGAAGGTGAGGATATCGAAATGATGGACCTTCGCCTGAAAGAATTTGCTGATGTCGCTTTGAACGATACTGTGGCGACCATCGGCTCCATTGAGCGAAAGGACAAACGCCCCATCGTTCATTGGCTCTCAGCCGACCATTCGAGGGAAACTGTACTGCGCTATACGAAGGACAACGAGATACATCATGTCAATGGCCATGTTGAAACACATTCCTACACGGCCGGGACCATCGTGCAACTCGAACGCATCGGATACGCTCGAGTTATGGAAGACGATTCACTCCTGCTCTGTCATGAAGACCATGGCGATGAAAATGCTTAGGAAATTACATAGGTAACGAAAGCAGTCAAGAAAATATGAGCAAGACCGTTGGCGACCTCAACCTTGATGACGAACACACAACCGTTGGTATTGATGACACCTTACAAGAAGCAGCATTGCGTCTTTTGACGACATCTGGTGGAATACTCGTCGTATTGGACGACGACCAGCGTGTCAAAGGAGTCATCGGCCAACGTCAATTGATCAAAGCCCTCAGTGAAGGAGTCGATGCGACTCAAGATCAGTGCCACGGGCACATGGAAATGGACTTCATGAAGGTCCACCTCAAAGACAGTCTCAAAGGCGTTCTAAAGGACATCAAAACCCGGACACCACAAGCGGTTGTTGCAGTTGATGAAAACGAAGAGTTTGTTGGTTACTTCTCGCCGGGAGACTACCAAGACGCAGTTGACTTGGTTGCTAATCTGAAAGGACTTAACCTCTGAATCAGGCCACCAGTTTGATGGTGCGCTGGCATCCTTGACAAGCAAAGCGATGAGGGCGTTCCGTCGTCGTTACTGGGTTCATAACTTGGCAGGCTGGGCATGGAATCTTTGGATGGACAACCGCTCCACGTGTAATTCCGTGGAGTAATTTGGGACTTGCAATGGCAGTAGTCCACCAAATGAATGTCATGACCAAGATACTCCCTCCTATGAATTCCAAGGGGTAGCCGAGAACAAGAATCAAACCAATCACTGGGATGAGGACACTTTCGAGATACAGATATTTGCGATTACGATTACGCGTGATCAGAAGTCCTATGAAAAATGAACCGCCCGTTCCTAGAAGCGTTAGAATGGAGAGTGTGAGCGGTGCAAATATGATGATGGAGGTAGCAGTTGAGGTCAGTGAAAATGGCTCAGATTGGTCGATACCTTCTCCACTGAGTGTGACTCTGTCACCCCAAGGACTACGGGAAACTGAGAAATCAAAAGCATCGGATTCACGGACAATACTCTCGCTAAAAGAAGTTGTAGAACTCGATGTTGCCTCAAAGTTAAGCGTGAAACTCTTCCACAAAGGAACGGGTTGGACGACGGTGAATTTGCTTATCAAATCCATCTGAAGGTCCTTTTCTGCAATCAATTCAGTTGTTAAAAATCGTATCGTAACGGGGTGGTTGATGACTGCATTCTGACCGTTCAAATCAACTTCAATTTTCAACTCGTTAAATGCACGGAAATCGCCCACTAATTCTTCAGAAAGCAGTCCAAGACCGTCAGTGAGATACATGGGCCCGAGTGTGACAAGTTGTCGTTCAAACTCGCTCAGTTCTACCGGTTCAATGAATCGGCTCACTCGGTCTTCGTCAGTAACTGCTCCTGCACTGAAGGCACGAAGCATCGTCGTTAGAGCGGGATTCTCATCCCCGATGTGGTCCATCCCCCAGCGCATCCAAAAGGCAATTTCGTCGTCCATGGTGATGGTTGTGATGCGCTCTAACCGCATGTCTCCATTTTCAGATGCGAGTTTGACCCTGATGTCCACATCCAGAAGACTTCCGCCTCCGTCTGTACGTAGAGGTTCATCTGGAGGATAATAGGTGCCAGTACCACCGCCAGTGTCAAAGGTTTCAATTTCAAATGACGCAGATCCTTTCAATGACGGCTGGTCTTGCTGAAGGGTTAACTCGATTTCAACGCCAATCGTTTCAATCCCTCCTGAAGCCTCCGACCATGTCCATGTTACTCGGACGGTATCTCCAGATGCCGTTTCGATTGGGTCGCCCGTCACCTCGCGGCCATTGACTCGCAAAGAAATCGATTCTGCGAGTGCCAACGTCGTGAGGCCCCACGGAGAATCAAGGCGAACTGCGAGGTATACATCAGAGCCTTCAACCTCTGGCTCCAACATAAGGATGTCCAGCAGCGGGATGGTCGCTTCAAGAGAGGATGCGTCTTCTTCACTGCCCCACAAAAATTCCAACTTTGCATCTGCACCGGGGACACTGAAGATGATAGCCTGGGCATCAAGTTCAAGTTCAATGTTGGAAGTCCCTGTTGTAGAAAGAGATTCAATGTCAATCTCAAAGGTCAGGAAACCCGACCCCTGGGCTAAGAATGAGGACCCCGGTTCTGTTTGTGCACTGAAACTCTTCGAACCAATGTTGACGGTTGCTGTTGCATTCACTTGAACCCCAGCTGCATTCGCAACCGTATAAGCAATCGAAAAGGTCCATGTCGATGATGGAATTTCACCTTCCCACAGGTCGGGCATCATCCAACGTCCAAGACTTTCTTGTGAGGATACAGAGGTTTCGAGTGTGATGGATTGGGATTCTTCCCCAAGTTCTGAGATGAATGGGGTCAGTTTTCGTTGACTGTCACTCCCCAGGAGGTACAATTCAACGGGTGATGCATCGCAACAAACCATGACTTCGTCAGATGAATCAGCCGAAACTTGAGAAATGACGGGAAGGAGGATTGTTGCCGTAAGCAATACCGACAGAAACAATGCCAGTCTCATTTTCCTCGGCCCTGCTACGGTTGGCGGGTTCATAACATGAACTCACTGAAGTGAAGAAAAAGCATCAAAGTGCTTTCTCAAGCAAGTCGCCGAGTTCTTTCTCAAAGAGCGTCACGAGAGCCTCTCCAACTTCACCTTGAAGGTCATCGGGCAACAAACGCAAGCCAAGTCGAGTAGCGGCACGGGTGGCTTTGAGTTCGGCGTAAATACTGCGGGCTTTGGATTGGAAATAGTAGCCTACAGCTTCCTTGATTTCCGCTTTCAATTCGGGATCTTCTTCAACTTTCGAGCGAATGTGACTTTTCAATTCGTCTTTCACCAAGTCTCTGAAGGCTTCAATAACGAGGTCTTCGGTTGAGAGTAAATCCTGCAGTTGAGTTTGGATACTGCCCGTCAAGAGTCGCTCAATCGCCATGGTGAAGCCAAGAGGTCGTGGTGTTTCAAACCGTCGCTTCATCTTCAAGCATCAAGAAACCTGTTCGCAACCAATGGTCGAGTCGTTTTGCTGCATGAAGTCGTGAAGCATCTGCATCTTCAGGCCACCCTTCACGCAGCGCGTCAGCTTGGCTGGCTAAGTCAATTTTTTCCTCGCCAACAAGCATTCGTTTCCAGACCAGTTCTTCCAGTCGGGGCGTAGAGAGACTTGAATCTGTCAAACACGGTAAAATAAGTTCACTAAGGGCTTGCTTTCGTTCATCGACGTTCATTCCCGGCCAGGCTTTTTGCAACTTCATGAGACGGCGCTCAGGTAGGTGAGGTATCATCCCCTGACGTGGTTGAATCACTTCAGGTAGCGGTACGATGCGAACACTACCTTCTTCCTTCAAATGAAGAAGGGCGGCTGAATGAATTGGATCAAGTGTCGTATCAAGAGCGCCACGAAGCCACAAACCTAGGGAAAGATAAGGTCGTAATTTTCTGACTCTGCGACCGTTGGGGGCAAGGAGTGCAGCGATGGCAGCACATTGTATCACACAATCAAGTGATCCGTGATGAATACGATGCTGACTCCCCATTTGCACACTTGTAGCTAAAGGTACGAAGTTGACACCATCAACATCTGCCAGGTCATCTACTTGCCAGGTATCCTCTTCCGAAGCAATCACAACGTTCACTCCAGATGAAGGTGAAGAGATTTCCAAGAGTTCGTCTCTTGGCCGATGATGTTTTGGCAGGTAAAAACGACGTCTGTACTTGATTCCGGCATCAAGACAGGCAGCCTCTAATTGACCGATTGCAAGGAGCCCCTCGAGATTGGCCGGAGCATGGAGATGAATCAATTCACTGGATTTGATGCACTCAAGGTCAGCCTGAAGCTTGTCGCTCACAGGTTGAACGAAGGGGCTGCTGAGTAAATCTCGCATCGACTATCGTTCATACGAAACGACGACACCAAATCAAGGTGTTCATTTCTGAGGATGAATCACTCAACCATCAAGCGGAGTTCATCACGCTTGTAGCGCCAGTCTGCAGGCAAACGGCTTTCGCCCTTGTAGTAATTAGCAAGTCGGCGAATCTTAGATTCTGTGATTTCCAAAGCACGCTTGTTGTGCAGGTCCTTGTGGTTGCCCGAGCCCAAGTGGTTGATGATGGCCACTGCTTGACGCATGAGGTTCATCATATCTTCAGGGTAAGCGCCACCCATTTCATTCTCAGCCAAAACTTGGCCAAGGCGCATGCCGAGGACCAAGCGGACATTGGGGACTGCGTGTTTGTCTCGGAGAATCATGCCGATTTCAGAGGATGACTTACCGGACTTAGCAAGGTCGAGAATGGTGGCCGTAACGGCAGCTTTGTCAGTATTTGACCATTCAGGAGCTTCTGAAACGTGTGGGCGAGTTGAGCCACTTTGGCCTTTACGAGACTTATACATACGTGCCATAGAGCATCACCAAGCGACCTTCCGACTTATCTCCCCTTCTTAATCACTCCGCACACAACGAAGACACCATGACACCTCAACGCATCTTTTTGCGTTGATGTGATTTTGCAAGAGTACCCGGCGTGCCAGCCCATTCCCAACCCGGTGCAATAGCACGGGCGAGACCGATAACAACTCCGCCCTGGTAGACGAGCAAGTCGTCACCACAGCGGATCATTGGATCGTAGGATTGAACCATCTGAGCGAAGACATCACCTTTCCAAACCGTTTCTTCAACGAGATGAATCTTGGGAAGAGCATCGTGCTGGGCCAACAGGTCAACGGAGGCTCTCGAGAAAGAAAAGCCATTTCGGTCAATCGACCAAACGGCGATTTGTTGACCGTCCAACTCCAATCGCCACCTTGGCAACTTACCTCGAATCACGATATTTTCGCACCAGTGGTCGTTTTTCATGGTCTTGCGAGCGATGCTTTTGAAATGCTCCAAAAGTCTATGGCTGTTCTTTTGATTGCGCAACTCATAGGTCTGAACTGCGTCCTTAACTGCCGCAGTGAGATCTTGAAGAGCATCGTGGTTGGTTGAACCTCGTCCTTGGCGAGTATTGACGACTTCGATTTCAAGAAAGTCCAATTCCATGTTGGTGTGGTTGATAATTCGTTTGTAGCCTGTTCGCTTGACAAGTGACTTCAGCATCCGTTCTACTCGTGCCAACTCATCCAGTGTCCAATCTCCTGTAACAGGCACATCATAATTGGAAGCAGGCCATACATCCTCAAGATCCCGGGGAACCAAACCCAGTGGTGAAGTCATCATCACTTCATGGCACCCCGTCGACTGGATTGACCGAATAAACCGGCTGTGTGTCTTTGAGAGTCGGTATGGTTTCCGTGCAGAGCACGGAAGGAGAATCATAACCTCTCTAACTGGTCCTGGTGTTTGGTAGGATGATGTCATGAATTGCTCCCACTGTTCAACGAGCGGATCGTGCAGAGCCGACTCGCTAAAACATGCGAAGAGTTTGTCCGCTTTGACATGTGAAGAGAGCGCATCGAGTTGCTGGCTAACGAGATGACGATGGTGTCGGAGATGCTCAACAGATTTTGGGCTTGAGAGAGATTGGCGCTCGGCAAGGGTCGAGAGCGTCCCGTGAACCATCGCCGCACGAACTTCGTCGAGTGCCTTCATCCAATGGTATGCCTGAGCCTCCATCACGAAGGTCTCGTGTTCCAGTGGGAATCTTGGTCCTTGTTGGGTCAGAAGCGCCTCGCTGGCAGAGGCTTCACGGCTGCGCGCCATGTCAAAGAGATCCACACCCATGAGCGTCAACAATGCCACGTTATCGGGACCGCCGATACCCGGTGCCCAGAGGAGTGCTCCGGGAAAGCGTTGCTTGAGTGCGAGAAGTGCTTGAGACAATTTTTGACCTTGCGCTGCGAGTTGAACTGCGTCGGTCAGCACAACAATATCGGGAGAGAGGGATGCGTCGAGGAGACTCTCATCATGATTCATGCGCTGCCATGATACGGGGAGCAGTGACGACGTACCTTGCATCTCTCCTGCATTGGCATCCTCGAGGGATGGAGGAAGTACATGGCCAACGCCGACTGAGTATGACGGCCCAATCTCTAAAAATTCAGGTGCCACAAAAGCACCTCGCGCCTTCATTTCCAGCGTGGCCGGAAGTGTGGACGTAGAACTGGTGCTAAACGGAGCATAAGGCACAGGAAGAACAACGTCGTCATCCATGAGGACAAGCGATGGAGTGATGCTTGTAGGAGATTTCCGATCTCCCAATCCCCATTGACGAGAATAACGATGACGGTGCATCACAGTACGTGCCAAGCCGTCGCCCATGACGCGTCGGAGTCGCCCGTCTTCTTCAAGGGTTTGAACCAAAAGAGGGGATTGGTTTGAAAGTCTTCACCGCTACGCCAAAGCATGGGAAGGCAGTACCTGAGAGCGTCAGCCTTCCTCCTGCTCGGGCTTTTCTTAATGGCCGCACTCCCCCTCCAAGTTGCAGCAACAGCGATTGAATTTGAGGCGGAACAACGGGTTAACACGCTCAACCTCGCTGCAGGTGAAACCTATGCTGCAAGCATTGTCGTAGAGCCCAATACAAGTACGATGGTAAGCGTTGATTGTGATGCGTGTGAAGTCACGTTAGAACATGAAAATGCTTCAACCAGTGACAACCACCGAGTCGTTCTCTTCACTGAAGATGCAAATGAGGTGACCTTGATACTCAGTTCTACTGTTGACGAGACCGTACACTTCTCACTCGCGAAGAACATCTCCGATACGAATCCAACACTTCGTCCAAGTCCGGCCACGACAGGTACGCCACAACGAGTTGGGAACTGTGGAAATGCAAGTATGTGCATGGACACTGCCCGAGGCACATTAGCAGGCGTTGAGAGCTACGACCTAGCAAACCTCTACCACTCTGGCATACTTGATTCTGAACATGATGAATACATCGTCATCAATGTATCAAGTGGAGACACTCTTGAATGGAAATGGCTTGAATCAACGGGAGACCTCAACCTCCAAATGTATTTCCAAGACGATACCACAGAAACCCTGTTGGACAATGTACACCATCTGGGCGATGCCTTCTCAGAGTTATCAGCGCAAACCCCAGCCTCATCATGGTGGACGGCAGCAGATGATGGAAGATTTGTTGCACGACTGGGTACGAGCGTTGCACCAACATACTGGAGTGCTCACCTGTTCCTCTTCGAAGAGCAGCCAACCACTCCGCTAATCGGACACGACTTGCTTAATGGACGTGAAGTTCTCGGCCACAATTCCACAGTAGTACCGCTTGACTGGCAGGATACCCACCACATGGACCTCGACTCCCAATTGGGGGATGTCCACCTGCAAGTTGACCAGTTGTTGAACGGTAACTGGGTTGAGGGGGAAGAGCACCATTTGCTTGCGGGGGAATCGCTTCGTACCTATCCCTATCCTGGTGTGGACGCTGGCAGAGTCATCATTTCAAAAACCCCGGTTTTTGCCGTAGAGTTCACCATGCATGACTTTAGTGACTTCGAGGGTCTTGAAGCACCCTCTGTCCTGCCCGCATCGCTCAATGAAAGCAATGCTTCATGGCCACTTCTGAACCTAACAAGCAGTCTCGAAGGGGAATTCACTCTTGGCGTTCACGACACGGTTGATACCTATCGTATGGAGGTTGACGGATGGATGGATTCCATTCATTTCATCCAATTTACCGTAGAAGGGAATATTTCGGATTTGGAACTTCAGGTTTGGGACATTGACCAAACCACAGGCGAGGTTCTGAACACTGACATTACTCGACCTGCAGCAGACCAATTGAAACTCGGCCTGCAGGTTGGACGAGGAACACAGTACCTACAATTGCGCTTCCAAAATGCATCTGATGTCACGCCACATCTGTGGGGTGAGGATGTTCCCGCACACAGCTACAGAATCACCTCCACATACGCACTTGTCGATGAGGGCGAGGAGCCTTGGTTCCCCCCCAGTGAAGACGCTGTATTTTGGGGAGGATTTGCACGTTGGTTCCTTGGTGCTCTTTTCCTGATTCCAGTTCTTTATCTGGCGATTGATATCAAAAGGGCCAATGATTTTGGGCGTGAAATAATCGAGAAAAAGGAACGTCTTGCATGGTATACTGCGCGTTTAGACTCGGGTGAACTCAATGTGAAGTCCTCGCAGAAAGACATCGCACGAGCCCTCCATGCAGTTGCACAATTGGAATGGGAGGATGGATTGGATGCGTGGGGTGAACCAACCCTCCATCACCGCACTGAAAATCTAGCACTCGCAGTTTGGCGGGTCGATCAGCGTCTTGCTAAAGTAGAGGGAAGTTGGCCCTTGGTGATTGGTATCCACGTGATTGAGGGGGATTGGGAGCTTGCAGCCCTCAGATTCGACGCCCCAGACGGTGCAGCATACGAAGTGGTATCCGTTGAGCCACGCTTTTTACATCAGCGAGAAGAGGTCTTTTTGGACGCACTCAGCGAGGGTCATCGCACTTTTTTGATGATCGGATTACAGGGAAGTGCTCCATCAGTCGATATTGAACTCAATGGACGAATCAACAATCAACCGTTCGCAGCACGAATACCAGAAACACTGGCTCGCAGCCTCGAAGAATCATGAGTTGCGCCGTTCTTTAGCGTCATCAATGATACTTTGTTGTTGGTCTTTAGGACCTAATTCATCTCGAAGCGTGGCCATCGTTTTCTTGGCTGCTTTGGGAACCTTCGAGGGCATGTGGAGTTTCAGTAGGACGATGACGTCACCACGGCCACTGCCTCGCTGCCTCGGCAAACCTCGCTTTTTAATTTCAATCGTTTCGCCTGAATTTGAGTTGGAAGGAACTTTGACAACCAGTGGTTTTCCATCAAGATGGTCAATGGTAATACTCGTTCCAAGAAGAAGGTCAGGATAGCCAAGCGGCAAGGACATGATCAAGTCTGAATTACTGCGCTCGAACCAAGGATGTTGTTCAACTTCAAGTTCAATGAAGAGGTCACCGCTTTCACCCTGCCCTTGTGGGGCTGGTTCACCTTTGCCACGCATTCGAAGACGGCTGCCGTCTTCAGTGCCGAGTGGAACTGAAAAACGCAGTGTGGTACTTTCCATTTCGCGTCCTTTACCAGAACACACATCACAAGACTTCTCGCTCACGCTCCCTCTGCCCGAACAAGCATCACACGGCTGAACAGATTCTTGAATGAAGGGCCCTACCTGTTGGCGAACACGAACTTGACCTTGACCCGAACATCGTGAACAGGTCACCAAGTCACCACCGTCTGCACCAGTTCCGTCACAAGAGCCGCAGGGCTGAGGTAGGTCCAGAGTGACCTCTTGCTCCGTGCCGTTCAACACATCAACGAGGTCAATGGAGTGCCTGAGAAGGATATCCGAACCTCGTCGACTTCGTCTCCTTGACGAACCACCAAACATGGATGAGAAGAAATCTCCGCCGAGAATGTCTTCTAAATTGATATTGAAACCGCCCCCACCAAATCCACCAAATGGATTGCCTTGAGGGCCGTCATGTCCAAACCGGTCGTAATGAGCACGCTTTTGCGCATCCGAAAGCATTGCATATGCTTCTTGGATTTCTTTGAAGCGATCTTCTGCATCATCTTCTGTGCTGCGATCGGGATGATACTTCCTGGCAAGCCTTCTGAACGCGTTTTTGAGATCACCTTCGCTGGCCGAGCGTTCAACACCCAGCACCTCGTAGTAGTCTCGTTTGTCAGCCAGAACAGTGCCCCCTTACCCGCACGAGGAGGGGTCTGCTTTCAATCTCACGGGTCGTTCTCTAAAGATCAAGACCGCAATGTGGGCAAAAGCGTTCATTGGGTGTGACCGGTGATTTACAACCCGAACATACCGGCCCTGATGTTTGAATTCGGTTGCTTGGACTTGGTGCCTGACCCATCATAGCCATGCTCTCGAGGGATTCCGAAGGCAATGTTTTTTCCATGCCCATCGAAGAAGCGCCACGCTCTTGGCCTGAAGAAGAAATGATTGTTTTGACACCACCAGAATCACTCATACTGGTCATGTCAATTTCAGTATCATCGTTGCTTTTTGTGAGCCTCAGAGGCGCAATGGGTCGTTGAGCAACAACAGGAGCAGATGATGCTGAAGCTTTGAGTCGTGCCTGTCGCTTTTCTTCACGAATGGCGCGAGAATCACGGCCAAAAATACCCGATACCGCATCTAAAATCTGGTCCATCAATCCTGTTTTCCGGGTAGCACCAATCGTCCCTGTAATCACTTCATCATCAAAGGAAGCTTCTCCCGATACTCGGGCAGATGCCTTACGGACATGTTGAGATTCTGTCAACATGCTGACTTCAACCCGCTCTTCATCCTCAAGTTCCATTTCAGGTGCTTCACTGGAAAAAGCAGCCACGCTTTGGTTGAGACCAGCTTTCGTTGCAGCATCCATCGTAGAGTTGAGTTCAACATTTGTGTCCCAAACGCCCCGTTGTTCAGCCTCGTATACGTGCTTAATTTTCTTCATGGCCTTTGCACGGTTGTATTCGTGATCTTTTACAACACGTGACTTCCGAAAGAGAATGATACCGAGAACGACAGCAGTACCGTACCAGGCATACATCAAACGAGGTTCGAGTTCAAACATACCCCGAAGAGGCGGAATTGAAAGATGGGTTGCACCCATGAGAAGGAGAGGCAACACGGTAAGTCCGCGGGACGTCTGGCGTCTTGCTTCAACCATAGAATTCAATCCCTGCTCTTATTCATGACTCATGTATGTATGGGCATGTTGTGCTAACTACGGTCGCTGGGCATGCGTCCTTTACGGACCATTCCATCTACCAAGCCGAGAGAAAAACCAGCGTGTAAAATCAACAATGCAAGAGGAGTTCCAACAAGACAAGTGATGTCCCTTCGAAGGATGCTTTGGCGGAGGGATTCAAGCGACAACACGCCAAGGTAGAGTCCCCCTCCAAACCACCACATTGGAGTTCCGTTGAAGAGGAGTGCCAAGGTTCCAACGAGGCCAATCAATGGAAGGAATTCTTGCCATTTGGCTCGTTTCGGATGCTTTTTGAGAACTTTTGTCCGCCAAAACCCGTACCGATGGCTCATTTTCCACCATTTCCCAAGAGTTTCACGCTTCCTCATGACGACTTCGCTGGTGGGTGAACGATAGAGGGAATATCCTGCTTGAAGCAAGCGCATTGAAAGTTCACTGTCCTGACTCGTGAGGTACGACTCATCCCAGCCCCCAACGGCCTCAATCGCTTCTCTGCGATGCATGACAAAGGCGGGGACTTGAGTTGGGCCGATGTTGCTAAATTCACTGAACTGTCCACCACTCTGACCCAATGGCGAAAGGAGGGCTGATTCAATCCATGATTCAACACGTTTCATGGATGTGGTTGGAGAGCAGACTTTCACTCCGACTCCCCCCAACGGTTTGGTGCTGAGTGATTCACATGCCGTCCAGGCTTGGATGCGCTCCTCTAGGTGAGTTGGTTTCACGCTAGCATGGCCGATCATTTCAATGAGAAATTTAACCGTTGAAGGCAAGTGATTCATCGCTTCGTTCCGACCGTGTGAAACCGTACGACCTGGATTGTCCAGCAGCACCAATTGGGGAGATTCTTCGGATGAAAAATCACGCTGTAAATCCCGTACAACATCTTGCGTTCCATCAGTTGAACCACCATCAAGAACCATGATGATATGCAAGGAAGGGTCAATGCTTTGTTGCAGGAGTGAACGAAGGCACATTTCGATGTGATTTCGCTCGTTAAGGACAGGAATGACCGTGGCATACACCGGCCCGTCTACCCCACCCATACGCTAAAAATACGCAAGGAGATTTTCACCCTTTGCCTCAATGGGAGAGACGGAGGGTATGTTCTTGAAGGGAATGGATGTACCCGAAGCATGGTTGGAGGTAGACTTCGTCTGAGTGGTAAGGGAGAAGGAATCTCCATCATCATCTCAACGCGAGTTTCAGGAGCTGATTCCTCTGAAAAAGTACGCCAAGCACTGCACCATCTCTTTCCCGATGCCGCTGATGAAATACCCATGCAAGAGCCAGAATTCGGCAAGGGAACTGATGTTAGCTGGCAATTTCAAGACCCATCCATGACGACATTCTTGGGAGCCCTCCACGACCAGCGAATTCTCGATACTGCCTTGGACGCCATGTCCAAAAACCTGAACGGCGATTCAACCGCCTTTGAATTGAGTCGGCAAGCTGCGGCCGCTGGAAAAGTAGCCTTTCCAATTCCCGGAGACTCACCCCTCGGTGGCGTATTCTGCGTCGAACTTGAGGGCGAAGGGCTCGCCCAGTGGATTGAGGCTGCAACCTGGCACCCAGGACGAGCCCAAGTGCCTCGTACCATCAACGATGAGCGTACGATGGACGACGACGGTGAAGCCTCTACTTGGCACTAATCGGAATGCGCAAGGTGCGCATCCATCTCTCCATCTCTGCCCGTCCACTCCAGTTCATCGCCTTCGCCCCCTCGCTTCCATATACACCGATCATGTACATGGAGCACTGGTGTAGCTGAAGGACTTGTCAACTCACATGCAATGAGATGAATCATGAGTGAGACATCGTTACGATTGTGTGCCCACGTACCAAGCGGATGAAATGGACGTACTCGAAGGCTTAATTCCTCCTCGAATTCACGAATGAGCGCGTTTCGCCATGACTCATCTGTCTCAATTTTACCGCCCGGAAATTCCCATGTCCCATGCTGGTCCTGGCCGGCCGACCGCCTCGCAAGCATGTGTTCCCCTTCGATATTCAAAAGGCAGCCTGCAACAACGTCAACCGGTTGAAGAGGCGTAGGGTGGAGCATGAAGGCCACCGTTGTCTCAACGAACTCACGGGCGACAGAAAGGTCAATACTCTCTTCAGATGGTAAATGTAAAAACAGTGCAGGATTGGGAAGAGCTCTGTTATGATGAGGTGATGAAATCAAGGCTTCAAGGGTTCGATAATAAGTCTCATTGCACAAATACGCACCAGCATCAATGGAAATCTCAAAGGGCAATGGGAAGGCTTTACGAGGCCAAATTGAAGGATCAATCCAACACCCTCTATCACCATCTCCGGTCAATACTTCGTTCACAATCTGTCGCCCTGCATTGTCTGGAATCCTCATTCGAAGAAGGTCCTGTGCTCGCCTCTCAATGCGAGGAAGACTGCACTGTTCACACAATCCAAGGTGCAGAATTGCATCCCATGATTCTCCGGTTTGGATTCGGTGTGCTGTTCGAACTGAACCTGGACGGTCCACCGACAGAATGTCAAAGGTAAAATTTACTTCAAAAGGAATTCCATCCCAAGGGTGGTGTAACTCTTGCAAACCCACGAACTGCTCTGCAAGAAGGGAGCTGATGTTGGTGGAGTGACCACCAAACGGTTCGAACCCTGTGACGAGAACACGAGGCCTGCTCATGCTTGTTGTTAGTAGCCCCAGTTATTCATCAATACGCCTCGTTGAAGGCGTCACCTTCACAAATGAAGGGCTCTAGCATGAAAAGCATGGAGGAAGAGTTGGTCGTCCAGTTCTCTCCTGAAGAATCGCAAGAAAAGAAAGGTTTGTTGCCAGTTCGTGTAGTCAAAGAGATTTGGAGAGAAATCACCTTTGGAGTAGGGACATGGGGAGCCTTGCGGCCTATTTTTGCAGTGTTGCTCTCCATTATTCCCTTCCTTTATTTGGGCCAGCACTTCAATCGCCAACACCGCCGGGGTGTTGATTGGTTTTTGCTGCAAATACCTCTTGCCCTCACCATCGTCTTGTGGCTCGGTTTGTATCTGTGGTCAATCTTTGATGCTTGGCGAGACGCCATTGCTTTCAAGTCCCAAATTCAAGACCAGAGTTGATCACGTATCGGGATCGAACCGTCGGCAAGACCGGCCAAATCATTGAGGTCATCGCTGTCAAATTCATTGGGCAGAGTTCCGAAAATAAAGTTGACGAGGTCTGTGGATTCAACAGCCCAATACATGACTGATTCGTCGTTATTGGAGTGACCCGGGTGCTCACTATCCTCGTGGTCAACCGGAGATTCGTAGACCAGGTTGACCAACCCGAGGAGATGTCCGACTTCATGAACAGCAACGCTGTTTTCGACATCCTCCACTGACGGTCGGCCGAACGGACCTTCTGCTTCAGCGATGGAATCCCCGAAAAGAGCAACCGTTGACGCATCAACGGCCACACCCAATACAGAGGCATCGCCGTAGGTGCCTGCCGGGAAAATCAATTGCCAACGTAGGGTTGAATCTTCACGAGGAGAGCCACTTTTTTCATCCCAAGCCTTGGAGCGGACATCCTCTGCAGTCCAATCACCTTGTTGGCCAAAATTCACTTCCTGAAATTCGACGCTGATGCCGTCTGGTTTGTCGCAAACACCCGTTAGCCGTTCAATCAACATGTCAGTTGTGCTTGTCAAGGGCTTATACCCTGGCTCATAATCAATTTCGAGAATCAATGATGTGTAGGATGTAGAAGTGAGACAGGCAAGGGTGAGGCCACCAGGTACGCCTTTACGCTCTGGAAGGATGTCGTCAAGGTCATTACCCAAACAACCGGCAAGGTTGGTAAATGCAACAAGCACAGCGAGAAGGAGGGTCAGCACTGTCTGCCTGTTCATAGTCGGTCCTCCCATGCCTTCTTTTTCAACCTCATGCCTACCAGTCTTCAGGTATGTCAAGTGGTGAGAAGAGTTGCCCTGGCCCTTTGGCTAATGCTAATTGGGTTCGTACCAGATGTTCCCAGGAACGCAGTGCTAAGAGGCCCTCAATAATGGAAGCGTCAATTTCGATAAGCGTCACTCGAATCAGTGTTTCGAGGATATCCATTCGCTGTGAATCAACGACCTTCATCACTTTTTCAACGGGGAAATTGGTGCTAGATTCAGCCGCTTCCACATCCAAGGGCCACGGTTTCACTACGTTCGCATTAGCGCTTTGCTGAGCAGCATCGAGATGCTCCTGTAGTGTTGTCATCAATGCAGTAATGTGCTTTTGTAGGACGAGTGCAACCTCAACCAAAGGCATGCTAAGTTGGTTGATGAGATTGACCATCCGCTCTTGCAGTGTCACCAAGCCATCTATGGACGAATCATCCGACAAGGTATCACCTCACTTCTTTGAGAGAGCATCTATGTATTGCCAACCATAGGATTTCCATTGGTCCTCTGTCCATCCATCTGGTAGTCCAGTAGGCGGGAGTGGAGGTGGTGATGAACGGTCCATTGCGGGTGCTGCGGCTGGCGCAGGTGGAGCAACTGGAGCCGCCGGTATCATGTTTGGTGGCGGGGGCTGTGAAGGCGATGCGATGGTCGGCAGCACCTTTTGATCGGCCATTTCCTGAACGACTTCATCGGTCTGGTCTGCTGCTTCCTCCTCGGTTTCTGGAGCCAACATCCGACGTCGTAGCACGAGTGCGTACATTCCGAAAGAGAGAGACGTGAGGGCGATAACGAACAAGGTCACACTGAAGATATCATCTGAAAGCTGCTGTGAGAGGGCTTCTCCATCTCGTATCGTTTCTTCCTTGATCAGGAGTGACTCAACACTTTGTCGGTCCATTTCAACACCGTCTACAAGGACAAGTACACGATATTCAATCGCAGTTCCCTGTTGGGCATCGGCTGCCACAGGAAGGAAAGCGCTGAACGTCTGTCCCGATGTGACCTGAACACCTACCAGTGAACTCGTTGACCAGTAACCACCTTCAACAAGTTCCTGGAGGGCGAACTCAACCATGCCGTTGCCACCAAGGTTGGTAGCAGACACAACCATCGTTGCTGTTTCACCAGAATAGGGACTTGGATTATCCCACTGAAGTTTCGTGGCCTCATCTTGGAGGTTGACGCTTGGTCCGAGGAGTGCCAACGGCCATGATGCAAAGGGTTCCATCATCGAATTTGATGCCGTGTCGTACGGATTACCTGCCTCATCGGAACCAGAAACCCATACGTCAACTGTGTAGGAAGGCAACAGTGTCGTAGCACCCGCATCTGTCAAATCTAATTGACCGCTCCAGATAAATTCTGAACCGAAGGATATGACGTCGGGAAGGAGAATACTACCTCGTGAGATTTCTGCTTCACCTGCTTTTACACGGTAGTGCAGCACAGAATCTTCATCGAAATTGAATCCATTCTCATCGTTGGTGATGAGGCGGACTTCAAGGAGGTCAGCCTGACCGATCGAGAGAGGCAAGCCATCTGCTACACCGTTGAGTGCAATTCCACCAATGGTAGGCCGTACACTGTCGACAGCAAGGCGGACACGTGGTGCAAAGGAGGTTTCGTCCACGGCAAGGCCCGGAAGGTCGTCCATGCTCAACCGCAGGTCAAGACGTCCCGAGCGGACAGAAGGAACGAGAAGGTCGAGACTGAACTCGCCATCTTCACGGGTTGAAGTGCGCCAGTTGTTTTCAAAATCTCCAAACACAACGTCAAATGCTCCAGGTGGTGCTGGAGTTTCATCTTCTGAGAAGAGCACACGGCCTGAGACACGAAGGGCTTGACCTGCTCCGATGATCGTCTCGAAGTTCTCTGGATTGTAGTGATTCTCACTGTTTCGGAGTTCAATGGCACGTATGTGGCCCGCCTCTGTATCGAAGCGGAAGTCATTGTCCAAACTCCACAAGTCGTCACCTAAGCCTTCTGTTACCTCGAAACATGGGACCACTTCACCTTCATTGCAAGGCATGTCGGTGACACGGATACGTGGGATGAAATGTGATTCACCATCGGTATCAAAGGATTCAGGGAACATCCAGGTCAATTGGAACCGTGCCTGTATGATGATGACAGTTTCATCATTCTCTTCAACTTCAACTGTTGAATAGAGATTTGAAACAGCGATGTAGTTGGAACCGGTTTCGATGGTAGCCACTGGCTGACCATCAACGCCTTCTTCAAGCGTGATGAACATGGATGATTCATCATCATCAAGGTCGCCACCAAAGGCAACTTGCACGTACTGAATGTCTTGCCAGCCATTACGGTCACTCAATTTAATTTGGGCAGTGTATGGGATTCCCGGGTGCATGGGCTCGTAGTCGTCGTGGCCGATGATGGAGGAATTGCCAAGGTCCACAAGGGGTTCGAATTCCTGCCGAATGAAGTATGTCACCAAATCAGCGTCCCAATCGGGCAATACTTCACCGGGGCGTGTGCCACAGGTGATGGAACTTTGAGGACATACGGGTCCTTGGCCCATAGCAATCTGATTATTTTGCTCATCCTCTCCAGTCACGTAGAAAGAAACACGTTGCTTGTGAAGGAGCATTGAGTCGTCGATAAGGCCTTCAAAAATATTCAAGCCTCCCGTTCGAGTTTCGGGAGAGGAGAGTGTCAGAAGTTCATATTCGTCTTCATTAGGCAGACCGTCGAAATTGTAATCGTTGCATCCAATGGCTTCACTTGCACGGCAACCGACCCAATAGTGAAGGCTGATTTGTTTGGGTGGGTCAACTGAATCTTGAACCACAATCGACACTGCTTGACCTACACCAGATGCTCCTGCATGGCGTTCTTCACCATCACTTGGTGTTGCACTCAGAACGAGCGGAGAATTACCGTCGAGGATAAGGCGTAGCGAATTGTAATTGGGGTTGGTATAGGTTGAACCGTTTTTCAAATCCACTGCTTGAACATAGAAGATCATACCACCCGGTTCTGATTCAATAGGTGAAGTAAAGGTCATGTTGTACTCTCCGAAAGCAGGGTTGACTTCTTGATAGAGCACCATTGGCTCCCCCATTGGGTCCCCGTCATAGGTGACATTTTGGCCAATGACACGGAGTGAGAAACTACCTGCTGGAGGCATCAATTGTGAATCTTGGAAGTGTATTTTACCGGTGAAACTGAGATTGAACCCACCGCGTACCCAATCCATAGGATACAGTTGCCGACCCGTTTCTTCCCAAACTTGCAGGCCATCGAGTTGGATGTCGTTTTCAACTGCCAAATCCATTGTGGTGGTGTCCCACTGGCTGACGGCTACACCCAAGTCGTCTTCGACAGAGATAATCGCTTCCGTCGAAGCTTCATCGTTCCAACTCCAATTGACCGATGTGGGCATCCAAATTGAGACTACACCACTCGCGTCGACCGTGGAGGTACAATTAGGGGCATCGAACATCACGATTTCCCCAACATTATTATTGACGCTGCAGGCATCGCCTTGTTCCCATGTAAAGGTTGGATTTTCGCCGTACGAGTGGTTGATAGCAATAACTGCCTTTGTTACCCTGTCAACATCGTCTCCGGGTGCGACACGGGTGATGAAATTACGATAGATACCGTCAGGCGTAGCCAATCCACCCTCAAAGGATGCATCAACAGCGCGGGTTTGCATGGCGTAGGTAATGTCGATATTGGAGATCTTAACACGTCCAGATGAAGCTGCCTTGACACCAATTGGTATGTCCAGCCATCCTTCGCCGTTCTCTGGGATGAAATCGTTGAAGGCATCAACCAGCGTTGGTGCTTTCTTCACGATGTCACCAACGACTGAGTCGTCTGATGCAACAACTGAAGATTCGTTGAGGAAGATATCCGATTCCCAATCATAATCACCATCACCGCCGATATCGAGCATTGGACGGTCAGGATATCCTTCCTCGTATTCGAGGATGAATTCGTCGATGCTTGGTGTGAGAGATGGATCTGTGGTGCTAAAGGAAATTCCGTACTTCAGCGTATTACCAGCCGCTTCTGTTGAGAAACTGGTTTCAGCATTATTAGCTGCTTGAATCCAAACCGAGCCGTTATCATTTGAAACGGTGACCTGAAGCGTTGTGCCCGCAGGAACATCCGCAGTCCACTGAGGGCGTACTTTCCCGACTTTCGTCCCCGTGTTGAAGTGAGGAGATTCCCACTGCCCTGAGGCAGTGTAGGCAGTAGCATATTCCATGTCAACCCACCACGATACGGCCGTTGAACCGATGAGTTGGGCCTTCCAGACCAATTCCTTACCGGGATAGTCGAAATGAATGGTTTGATTTGATTCAACTTCTTCCCAATGTGTGCCGTTATCTGCTGAAACCCAGTAGTCGACGCGGTCACCAATGGAAGCTGCTGACCAATACGTCTGGACGTTTACAGCCAATACATCGTCTCCGGATTCAACAACATCTCCGTACCACGTGGTCGTGCCGGGAGCGGGTGTGGTCTCATAGAGCCAACTCGTTCCAAATTCACGATAATAAAGCGTGGTGCTCGACCATGTTGAGTATCCGCTGTCTACGGTTACAAACCGGTCTCCGTCAAACTGAAGGCCGTAACCAAGACGAGAGACTTGGCGCACTTCAGTCTCGGGGATGAGAGCCGTTGATGAACCCGAGATGGACCAGGCTTCAAGTTGATCTCGGTCGTTGTAATAAGCGTCCTTTTGACAGCGCATAAAGAAGGTCGTACTGTTCATCTCAAGCCCACGAAGCATCTGCTTCTGGTTGCTGAAGGTGCCTCCACATTCCCACTTGGAACTGGATGATGAGGAGTAGGTATAATATTCAGAACTGCGGGTATAGGTTGAGGTCCCATCACCAGAGAAATCGTAACCATAGAGACGATTCATTGCGTTGTGAGCAACCCAAACCTGACCAGTTTCCCGGTCGTAAGCAATACCGGTATATTCACCAACAGACGGTGAGATATCATAGGAGTCAATACAGGTCCACGTATCGTCCCTTGAGATATCCATCTCCATCACACGGTGATAATTAACGGGTGCAGATGAGCCATAGGTGTAACGATATCCAGAAAGGATTCCAAAGAGGCGTTCATCATCGGTGATGGTCCAATCCCTGAATCCGTAATAGCCGTAGTATGACGACGAATGCTTCTGTGGGAGAGTACATTGTGCTTGGTCAAGCGTGATGATTGATTCCCGAGTCGCATTGTTGGGGTAAAGCCTGTGAACAACGTTGTGGAAGGTTGAGGAGGACCATGTGGATAAGAAGAGCCAATCATGGTGCTTGAGGACCGCTCCTTGACTTTGCGCATTGAAACTCGCCGATGTTTTTGTCAACTGCTGAGAAAAGAGGCTTTCAGTGGCATTGGAGGTGTGCGGTTGTCGCAATGCATAGGACCCGTTGTCCAACCATGCATCTGAGTTCGAGTTAACGTAAGCGTCATCACCGTGAGGAAGGAAGTTACGGCTGCGGTTATCCAGCGCCAGCGTGAGATCCCCTGAACGGTCATCAACATTGGTTTCTTCTCCTCGAATCCAATGTACTCGGTCATCTGCAACGACTTGTGACCACCCAGTAGCAGATGCGCCTGAAAGAGTCATGCTCACGTCGGTGACCAGTGCACCTTTCGGAAGAGTAACCTTGGCTCCAAGGTCTGGGTTCGCACCCTGATAGAGGGCTATGTATTCGTTCGAACCGTCGTGAAATTCGTACACGTGGCGGGTGCCAACGGCGGCTTCTGCATCAGATGTGAACAATTCGGCCATTGGGCTCAAAGGCGTGAAGAGCATCAAGCCAACTAAGAGCAAGAACACACCGTAGGATGACCGAGAATGCTGACCGCGCCCTTGCATAGCATGCACACATCCGACATACACTTTGAACCATGCGGTCAAAGGTCAGTCGTTCTGACCTCAGAAATCAAGAGGTAGTCCTTGAATCGTAACGAATTGGAGAGGAATCACCACGGACCCCATCTTCCTCATCGTCTCGGACTTCAAACCAGTCATTCATCCAATCCCCGTCTGTATCCCAATTGATAGGACTGCTTCCTTCTGCAAGATGGTCATCGTCGAAATCCAAGAGATACCAACCAAATTCATGCTCTCCCACATTGCGTACAGGAGGTGTATTTGGTGAACCAGAATAGTAGATTTCCCATGCATCAGTTCGATTGCCTGCCATCAAAACAACGTCATCGGATGGGTCTACAATCAAGAAATTAGTATCGCCATCATCAACAACAAAACCGTATTGGCGATCCATGCCCGCATATTTGTCAAGTTTGAGGTAGTTGAGGGTGAGTTCATTGGTTTGGCCAAGACCCAGCAATGCTGCCCTGAATTGCCATCCCTCTGTCACAGGAGCTCCATCATAGGTCAATCCACTCAATCGAACCGCATTCGGAGATGAATAATCATTGGCCGTAATAGCATAGAACTCTTGGAAATTCGAATAGGATTCGTAGGTGCATCCGGCTCCCGAACAATCCCAATTCCCATCTTGGTCGGGGTCAAAGTTTGCATCGTTGGGGTCTGAAGGGTCCATCGTGAACCAGGTGAATTCAAGGTCGGGGCGGCTGAGCGTACCCCCTGAGCCATCCTGAGATAAGGGCAAGCATGAGGTTGTACTCGTGTCACATGGGCCGCCAGTGGCGACGTCAATCCAGACCACTCGAATCTCGAGATATGTGCTGAAATTGTCATTGTTCTCGTTCCACCCCATTTTGTATTCATACCAGTCGGGTAGCATGTCCCCATCTGTGTCATTATCACTCGGATTAGATCCGTACTTGAAGACTTCACGTCCATCTGAGTAGTTGTAATCTCGAACATGAGAGGTCACGAGGTCGTTCTCAATGGTGGTCACGAAGGTACGACTGTCTTCATCACTGTCATTGAGGTCGGGGCGTGTCTCGTTATCGTATTCCATGAAATTGGTGAAAGGAAGATCGCCAAGGCCATTCTGGATGAGTTGGCCAGAAGGAGTGAACACCCTGCCATCCCATGTGCCCTGTTCAGCAGGGATGTCAAAGCTGGTTCGGTCGTACCAACCATCATGGTCTCCGTCATAATTGACGTCCCATGGGTTGAGTGGATTGGAAGCCCAATGATTGATTGTGGTGATATCGTCCATGCCAAATGTTGCATAGCAATATTCCCAGCCGTCGGGAATGCCATCGCCGTCCGAATCTGGATGGGTCGGGTCAGCAACTCCTCGTAGACTTCGATTGAAATTTTCACTATCGTAAGTGTTGATTTTCGCCATACGATCCTGAGAATCTTGCCCTTTCTCTACGAAGTCGAGGTAGAGTGCGCTTTGAGCTTGTATCAGTGAATAACCGAGTTCTTCCTGGTAAGCAGCCATGGCATCCTCACCAAAGTCAATGATTCCGGATGGGACGGTGTCACGGTTCAGATATTTGCCCCATGTTCTCGATTCCCATTCACGTAAATTGCTGAAGGTTTCGTTGACATCAATCGTGCCGTCCTCGTTGCAGTCGAAACTATCTCCGTCTGAATCCAAGTTAACGTCGCCGTCAATGAGAGGATTCATTGCCCAACGGTTTTCTTCAAG
>QQSD01000006.1:42293-72356 GCA_003602485.1 Candidatus Poseidoniales archaeon
AGGCGTTTTCCACGCGTTTCCTTGGAGATGAGAATGTTGAACACTCGTTGTGCTTTTTCTGTTGGTTGTTGATAATCACCGTCGACGTGCAAGAGTGGTGCATCGCTTGGGTGGTCAATACCGTTGTCAGGTTGTTCCACTGCGAGAGCAAATTCTTGACGGTCAATAAGTCCGTCTTCGTCACCGTCAAAGTCACCGTCTCCCGCAACCAATGGATTGAGCGTCCACACGTTTGCAGAAACGTTCCATGTCGTAAAGAGCAATTCTAGCCCGTCAAGCATGCCGTCCCCGTCAGTATCAACGTTGTTCGGGTCGGTTGTCCAACCAGTCGCGTTAATCTGGTCTTGGGATAAGAAATCTCCAAAGGAAGAATCAGTTGGGATACCCGGCCATTGTTGCAATGCATATGCCTGGCCGATGGTAGTCACGAACCACTGAGGAGAAGAGCGGTTAGCATCTGTTTGAGAGTAAAGAGGGGAAATTGTGTTGTATTCTTCCCAGTTGGTCATACCGTCACTATCAGCGTCACCCCAGCGGTCAGAGGTGTCCATTGGGTTGAGCGTCCATTCATCTTCGAGCAAATCCCAGCGAGCAAACCAAATTTCCCACCCGTCGGGCATACCGTCGTCATCTGAATCTGCATCCAAAGGATCCGCTGCGCCAATGCTGTAGCTTGATTGTCCAACAGAAAGGGCTCCGGAGGCGCGCTCGCCAAAGTTGGCTTCAGGCAATCCATATTCTGAAATATTCTGGAAAAGATTTGTCGAGAACCCGTTTGGAAGTTCAACGCCTTCAAGAGTTTGGTTGCCACTGAACAAATCACTGCGAATGTGGTATTCGAGATAATTCACAAAGGCTTCGTCAGAAGAGAGGATTCCGTCTCGGTTGATATCGTAACCATCCCCATCCGGATTTTCAAAGGCATCCGACCCGTTGAGAGGATTGACACCTTTACGAGAAGGGTCCCAATTGCACAGGCCTTTGGATTCCCACCCGTCAGGGAGTGAGTCGCCATCTGAGTCCACGGCGTTGGGGTCCGCAACCGACCAATTCGCAACAGATTCTGGGGATTCTCCATACTCAGCGAGTAAATCTCCGTTCAAGCCAACCAAGCGCACAATGGACCATTGGTACTCGCAAAGATTTGGCAAGCCATCACCGTCTGCGTCCCATTCCGCATCTTCGGCACGGAGTGGGTCTAAACTCCAGTTATTGCCTCCGGTAAAGGTAGAACCAACCCAGCGGCGATGTTCAATTTCCCAGCCATCTGGCATACCATCACCATCAGAATCATGATTGGTGGGGTCGGTATTACTGTCAATGTTGGCATATTGCAGGTAAGTGTCGTTGGCAGCGAGGCCTGCTGCGTCATTGCAAATGTAGACAAGTTGCACGTCATAGTGACACCAGAGATTGGATTCTTCAAAGAAGAATCCGAAGTATTCAGCCCCGTCTCCCAATCCGTCACCGTCAGTATCTCCTTCTCGTGGGTCGGTTGAATTGTATCCCTCAGGCGTTGACTGAATGTATCGGAACTCATCGAGATTGGTCCACAAGCGTTCAAGATTCATATCTCCAGATTGGTCGAGGTCAAGTCCGTCACCGTCCGTATCGTAGAGTGCATCCCAAGGGTCTGTTGGGTCAAGTCCGTGGATAACTTCCCAACCATCTGGCATTCCATCAGCATCGGAATCATTGGCGCCAGGGTCAATGAGTTGTAGATTTGCGTAACGTCCCGGAGAGGCCCCTGCATGGATGGTCATGTTGCCGTCAACGAGCATGGTGGTGATGGTCGTGATTTGACCTGGAATTCTGGTTTGGTCTTGGAGCCCGTATATTGCGGTATAATCACCAGCAATCGCCCACATACCCCAATCTGAACCAATGAGAAGTTCATCGCCAGTGGCGTAAATTGTTTGGATACTGTTGGTCTGCTTGGACAATGTTCCGTCAATACCGGGGTGAAGTAAGAGCCCGCTGTGCTCGATTGTATCTTCAACGAGATTCATCTTGTGCAATCCGGCAGGCGTTCCAAACCATAGGGATTGAGCATTGGTTGTCGAAGGCCCGTCAAGAAGTATGTCTCTTACTTCGGCTGGATTACCAATGGTGCCGAGCGGCAAACTGCGCAATTCATCAACATCAGGTGAGATACCAGTTGATTCTTGCGTGTAGAAGAAGCGCCATTCACCAGCAACTTCGTCACGTGCAGAGGCTGTTTCAACCGTCATCAAGCCACGGTCTGTACCCACGAAGAGAACGAGCGTTGAACTCCCGATTGAACCGTGTTCAATCGCTGTAACCGAGGCATTGGCAGTTTCAAGCCCAGCACGCAAACCTTGCCCGAGAGCAAAGGTTTCACTGATTGAGCCGAGCGACGAAATATCGATAATTCCACCGACGCCAGCATGACCCAATCCTATGACTTGTTGATTCCCATCTGTACCTGCAAGAAGGGACAAGGCATGGAGTTCGCCAACCATGCTCCAATCCCATGAATCCAAGTTGCCGAGTGACCCATCTGCCAAAAGCGGAGCAAGGGCAAAACCCGTGGTCGTTGCGAGGGCAAGGGCGTAGGGTATGCCATTGGAGCGGACCAGTAATCCATCGTGGATTTCAACACCTTGGGGCATCCACTGATGGTATTGAGTTGATTCATCCAAATTGAGAACTGAAATACCGTACTTCGTCATGGCGTAAAGGTCACCGTCGTTCTCCTCAAGAGCACGTATGTCGTGGTGCATAATGGCCATTTCATCTTCGGTCACATCGTACACCAGCGGCATCACGGTGTAATCTGCATCGTCGCCCAGTTGGGTTGACTTGAGGCCCGGAAAGACCGTGTTGCCATCGTCAAAATGAACGCCATATTCTTGGAGGGTGGAAAGGGCTTCTCCGAAGTTCATCGCCGTTTCTGTACGAGCAAGGTCGGCAGAAATTGCACCGTCCCGGTTGGTATCCCAGCCGTCACGATCGGGGTCTGCAAGGGCATTGCTGCGGTTGAGTGGGTCAAGTCCAAAATGAACTTCCCAGCCGTCGGGCATACCATCACCAAAGGAAGGATACAGAGGACGAACTGAGAAACCATCCCAGTAATATCGGTCCGAGTCGTCAAGGAGAGGGTCGGTTCCAAGCCACATATCTTCTCCGACTGGAGCTGTTGAGTTGGTGGTACAGGCTGGTAGGAGGTTGTGGAAGGATGCATTTGCACCCGATTGTATGTACGGCCAACTCTTCAGAACTGAACCCTCTGGAAGAGTGGCATGGCACCACAATCCGTCTAACTCTGTGGTGAAATTGAAAGGAGAACCGTAGGCATATTCTTCGGGAGCCGTATAGCGTTCGGATTCACTCATCTCTCCATTTCGGTCAACGTCAAAGCCGTCGTTATCCCCATCAAGTGTGAAATCACTGTTGTTGAGTGGGTCGAACGTACCACAATTATAGCGCAGTGCTGAGGTATCAAAACCTCCCGTTCGAAGGCACATATATGCCTCATACCCGTCGGGCATTCCGTCTCCATCCGTGTCGGAACGTCGTGGATCGAGATAGATTCGGTCGTTATTCTCGTCAAGTTGCCCTGTCAAGCCACGAGGGAAGCCAGGGGCTGTACAATTAGCTGGATACGGCCAACAAAACTCTTCTGTAGCGTTGAGACCGTCACGGTCGAAATCGGTGGAAGCGTCGGAGGCGTTGTTTTTGTCCAGGCCCTGCATGAAGATATCACGGCCATCAACGGAAGTCCAATTCATCCATTCCTCGAAGAGCGTCTCGTGGACGTCAGGAATCATGTCACCATCCGTATCGGTGTTGGGAGGAGGGGTTTGTGTGGTGTCATCGGGATGGATATTTGCAACATTTGAAATGGCTGGAAATTGTGACATGAAAAGAAGACTTGAGATGACCGCTATGGTCGTCAACAGTGTGGTTTGACTTCTCCTCATATTACCGCCCCACGCATAGCATACGCTTCGCCCTAAGAACACCTTGGAAAGATTGCTTATGAGGCTGATGGAACATTGTTCATACATTGTTGACTTCCTCGGCCCTCAAATCCTCCAAAAACGAGCCAACAATGTGAGACAGAAGCGGTGTGTTCAAGTCCCTCCCGCGACGGGTATCCTTCGTTCACATGACGATGACCATCACGCACTTGGGAACAGGGAGCAGAGGGAACTCTACCCTGCTTGAAACCCCTAATGCGAAAATCTTGGTCGATCAAGGATTTAGTGGTGTTCAACTCAAGAAGCGATTGGCAAGACTGAACTTGGAACCAGAAGACATTGATTGTGTCGTTATTTCGCACCACCATGGCGATCACGGAGGCGGTGCCTGCGTCGTACAGTCCAAGTGGAACATCCCTGTTTTAGCTAACGAACGGACGGCACTTGAACTGGGCCTCAACCCAGAACTTACCAAATATTTTGATTCCCTTGACTTGGTGAAAATTGGTGACGACCTCACACTCCTGCCCGTCCCTGTCCCTCATGACGGGTCCGACAATGTGGCATTTATCGCTAGCCACGGAGGAGAACGTGCTGCCATCATTACCGACTTAGGTTCCTGGACCGACGAACTGATTACCCACGTCCGTGGTTGTGAACACATCTCGATAGAATCAAATTATGACCATCACCGCTTGGTATCAGGACCTTATCCTTACTCGCTCAAGGATCGCATTACTGGCAGAGGCGGCCACCTTTCCAACGACCAAACAGGGCAATTCCTAGCAGAGGTTTGCACGGAAGCAACACGCACGATCACACTCACTCACCTGAGTGAGAAAAACAACATGCCCCATATCGCTGAGTCCACGGTTCTCTATTACATCGATGAAATCTTCAGCGGGGACCTCAAAATTTCAATGCAGGACGGCCCGGAATTCTCCCACTATATCGGAGAGGTTACCGAAGAAGTAGAATCGGAAAAAAAGACCGTCAAATAAGCCATCATAGCCAAAACAAGGTCAATGGCTAAATGATACCGCATCGTGACATGAGCGTGAACAACCACGCCGAGGTCATATCACGACGCCAGTCCAAGCAGGACGAGCGTGCTGTGAGTGAAGTTCTTGGCGTAGTCATGCTCTTGGCCATGGTCATTACCATCATGGGTGGAGTTTGGATTTTCCTCAACCCATACCTCTCTGATTTCGAAGACAATACGAACTGGAACTCTGCAAGTGGAATTGCAGACCGTATTGAAGACCGTGTGGAAGTTGCTGGCAACGCTCCTGACGGGACTGGATTCCGCAACACGCTCGCCATGCAATCCACCTCAATACGCTCCGTCCAAAACGTGGAACACTGGTACATAGCTGCCGACTTTACACCCACTGAGAGCATCACGCTTCGAACCGTTAACGGCACTACTTTGGCCGTCCTTGCCGCCAATGAAAGCGCACGAAGCATTACGATTCAGTCTGAAACCAACGAGTTTACATCCACGCTTATTGCGAGTCATCAGGAAGTTTTTGTCACCCATAACGTCAGCAGCAGCCATTGGATGATGGTGAGCATTTACGGAGAACAGGGTCAACTCCTCCATCGTAGTTTTGACATTACGCTATCAGGTCTGCAAATTCAAACTTCATTGGGCCAAGGGGAACATCAAATCGTCCTCATGAACAATGCACGTGCGGAACGCTTCCCCAACGGTGCCTGGGATGTGACGACGATGCCGATGATTGAATTTGACCGTATGGCCAACAACGAATTGCGCCTTTCGCTCTTGCTGACTGATATCGTTTCCAATGGTTCAATCGGAACGGGAAGCAACATTGGAATGGAATTCATTTCGCAAGGACCTATGACGTTGTTCAGTGGACCTTCATACAACGTTCGTTTCCTCGTCACAAATGTCCTGCACGACGTCATTACACCTCAATATCACGAGACATGGCTCGCCGATTATACCATTCAACGCTCTGCTGGGACGCTTGATACATTCATCGGTTTTTCACCCTACCAGCGAGCCAGTGGTGCTGATGGATTCAGTATCTCCTCACAAGAACTCCCTCTTTACTTCGAAGTTGACCTGCAACGCATCGAGGTGAGCCGTTGAAGTTCAATTTGAAACGTGATGAGGAGGCGGTCTCAGCTGCTGTCGCCACCGTTCTTTTGTTTGGAGGTGTCCTGTCCATCATCGGCTTGATGATGATTTCAATGATGCCGGTAATTGAAGAGATGGAAGGGTCCGTGGAACGACACGATATGGCGTCTCAAATGACACTCCTCGCCCATGAGACCGCTGAATTGAGCGAACGAGGGATGCCTGGCGACTCGACTCATAGCACCCTCATACCGGTGGATGGGAACCTCGTGTGGGACAGTCTGCGAGGCGGAATGTGGTACTCTGCAACTTGGGAAGAAGCAATGTCCCTTCGTGCACGTGGCGCCCTCGATTTTGATGACACCCTCGAGATACGCCATCCCGAAAGCCTCGTGTCATCAGTGTGCATCACTGATTTACGACTTGGTCCTGACCGACCTTATTACTACACGCTCGATCCAGTATTTGATGCTGCTACCGTCACCGTCACACCAGGCCTTGCCATGCCACTTGGACCGATCGACCTCACACTCACAGAGAACGATGCGGAAGTGAGCACAACTCAATTGAGAGTTGATGAAATGGTCACCCTCAACCTCACTGCACGAGGTGAAACGGTGCTTTCATCCAGCCATCCACTGAACGTCATTGGATTGCGAGGAGATGCAGGTGCGACCTACATGCTCCCCAATGACCCAGAACCTGCGGACAAGCGTGGACAAGCATGGTCAATACCTGTGCAGGCAGGTCCAACAACGCTTCACATCATCAGCGATGTTGCCAATCAAATACACCTTACCATCAACGGAGAAACATCGATTCACTACGGATACTCAAGCAATCTCTCTCGCACCTCTGTCACCCATACGCATGAACTCAACCTCTCCCAAGCAGCAGTCATTCACGTTACAACAAGCTCCCCGTCACGGATGCTGGTCGTATCGGGTAGCGGTGATACTGCCGGATTGACCACTTGGCCTTCAACCACTGGTGCCTATTTGGGCCAGACCTTCCAACCGCCCAGTGTAGACGGCTTACTCCGCCTTTCCAATCCGGGTGAACAAATCATCACCATCACCTGGCGAGGCGGTGGGATATCAGTGCAGCCCGGTGGCGTTGAAGATGTGCAATGGCCGCCGAGTGGCATTAGTGGTTCTCCAACCCTGGATGGCGACGGGTCATTTTTCGTCACATGGTCAGTCGGTCATGATTCCAATCTCACCGATGCAGTAAGTGGACACATGTGGATGCCAGCAGAAGATACAGGTGCCCTATCGGGTGGTTCATTTACCTACCACAACCAGAACAACGTCACAGAGGAAAGCCTTCGTATTCAACTGGCAGGCTATACATCCTCATGGAATGCAAGCGGCGAAGCCAATCAAACAGGAACCTTCCTCGACAGCAATAACGATGCAACACTCGTACTCAACAACGGTGTGACAACCGTAACCGTTGAGCAAGACCATCCGCTTCGAGTCATGCGTTTGAGCGGTTCTGATGGCATGCAGCATCTTGTCCATGACGGTTCAGAACGTTGCACAAAAGTCAACACACAAGCCAGCGGGTGGATCACAACCGACCTACCATGGGAACGCATGGGTGGACGAGGCGAAGTTGACATCAAAGAAGCGTGGATTGAGGGACGCCACCCAGCAAGCTTGAGCATTGATGTATTGGGAGACAATGGTGAAAGTGACCACGCCACGATTGGAACTGTGTGGGCCTTCCATTTGTCTCGATTGGCCTATCAATTTGCATCCTCAGTGGACGGCATGGAGGTCGCTTACAGCGGAGGCGCAGTTCTCACGAATCACCCTGAATTCAGGCCCTATGTGGTCGCACCTCCCTCCGACCGAGGAGGCCCAGGCCCACGATTTGCGGCTACAATTCCATCACTTCACCCTACGGCAGACAGTATGACTGGTTCTGGTGAATTAGAACTTGATATTGAACTTGTACAACGTACATCGCTCGCTTCAACACCTGCATATGAAGTTCGCCGAGGTTGGGCTGAACCCTACGGGACGGCCATTGCAGACGAGGCGGGCATCGGCCTTGAAGCAAGTGAGGATTGGACAGTTTATCCTGGCCGTTTGGATTTACTCACCGATTATGTTGGATGGGTGCCAGACCCATCATACGGCACTTCCGAGGCAGTGTGGCATACCAACGGGGAAATTATCGAATTCACACTTCAGATGGCGTCTCTTGATGTCCGCTCGAGGGAGGTGATGATCTGAAGTTCACACAACTCTCCAAAGACACCAGGGCTGCTGCAACCGAACTGGGCTACATCTTCACCTTCCTGCTCGGTGTCCTTTTGATGACGATGTTCAGCGTATGGGCATGGGATATCGAAACGAATACTCGACTGCGATGGAATGAGGAAGCAATCCAAGCCAACATGGACGACATTGCAGCAGCGATTGAACGTGCTGACGAGGCGAGTCGCATCGGGAATGTCAGTTATGCTGAAGAAATTTCTTGGCGCCCTACAGAAGCAGATGAATCTCTCTTTGTGATCGAATTAACGGATACTGCGGTCATCCTCGTTGATGACGGGGGCTCTCTTGACATGCGAGTTGCACTTTCAGGAACCGGAGCTGGTAGTCATGAAGGGACTGTTCCTCTTGCAGGCGTGGACCGTTTATGGGTTGTTCACGAAGATGGGGTGACCTTCCTCTCGTTGGACAGACCGAAAGCAGTCCAGTGATTCAGCGACCCATTACGGCTCTGTGAACCATCGTTTGAACTTCCTTCATACGAGTTCGTGCACCAAGTTCTCTGAAGACAGTAAGAGCTCGTTGCAGGTATTCCATTCGGCGTTGTCGGTCTGGCGTAACGCCTCCCAATCGAGTCAACAATTCCCCGATTTGCATTCGAAGGTCGTTATTTTCAGCCACAACCAAAGCCTCACGATAGTGCTCCATTGCTTCTTCTGTCCGTCCAGCATCATGGAGTACTTCACCAAAGAGAATGGTGATTTCAACCAGAGCTTGCGGGTCACCCGCTTCGTTCATGGCTTCCAAGGCTTCGTAATAGTGGAAGAGAGCGAGTTCGGACTGGTCGACACGCGAATAATATCGTCCCAAAACAGCCTGAGCACGGGCGTGAAGTGCAGAGTCTCCAAGTTCAGATGTTCGCTCGTGCGATGCCATCGCATGTTCACGTGCACGGTCTACTTCACCGAGGTCTATGAGGGCACGAGCGAGTGTGATTTGGCTGTTGAGAAGGTCATCTTCCTTTGAATCTTTGAGAATGGCCTCAACTTCCCCATAAGCTTCCAAGGCTTTGTTTCGTTCGTTCTTACGGCGCAAGAGATAACCGATGTTATTGTAGGTTCGAGCCGCCCAGCGTGCATGACCCAAAGCAATGTAGTGTGTGAGGGCCTCTCTATGACGCTTCAGAGCAATGTCGCTATTACCGTGCTTCCGACTCACGTCTGCAAGTGCTGAGAGGATTTCAGCTTGGACCAATACATCCGACTTCTTATTGGCCAAATCAAGGGCTTCGTTCAGAACCGTCTCGGCATCATCAAGACGCCCCAGAAGAGCGAGCATCTCACCACGCAATTGTGACAGGGAGACCATGACTGCATGTGCGAGTGTTGAAGTGTCAATCTGTTCAACCAAGCCCAGTAATTCCATGTGGCCTTGGGATACAAGTTGACGGCCTTCCTTCACGATAAGGTCTGAGGCTGCATCGAAGTGCTTTGCTTGAATGGAGTGATAGATCAGTTCAATGAGTACATCATGACTTTCTGATTGTTTGTTGTACCAATCTACACATTTCCCGTGGAATTCTTCTCGGAGGGCAGATGATAAACTACGCAACAAAAACTCACGAATTAAATCGTGGACATCGTAGGTTTCCGTATCTGCTTGACGAGCTAAGCCAGATTCAACCAATTCATCCAATTCATCGGTGTCAAGGCTCTGCTGTGCGAGGGCTTCCAGTTTGACAGGTTCTCGATAGATAGAAAGGGCTGAGAGAACACGCTTTTGTTCAGCGGTTAATTTTGAAAAGATCTCAACAGTCACATAATTCTCCAAGGTTTCGTGGAAGGCTCCCGCTGATGCACCACGGTTGATGAGTTCAAGCACCAAAGGATGGCCTCGTGACAATCCGTGTATGTGCAACCATTGTTCATCACCGAGTTCACCAAAACTGCTGAGAAGTTTACGACCCGAATCGGGGTCAAGTCCGTCGAGGGGCAATACCAGACTGGCAATTCGCCCTTCTGCGTCCTTGGTAGGAACAACCGGCTTGAAGGAGCGAGAAAACATCACCAAACCGATTTTTTCTTCGCTTCCCAACAAGGCCAATGACATGGCTTGGAAGGTTTGGTGAAGAACGAGGTCTGAGACTTTGTGAAAGTCATCAATTACAATGAGCGAAGGCGAACCTGCAAGGGCTTCGATCAGAAGGCGAGCGGCGTCTCCTGGTTGCGGGATTGGCGTTGCAGCGAGGTAGGTCGTGAAGTCTGAATTACCCATACTTGAAAGCCAATCAGCAATTGATTCAAAGAAGGAACGAGAGCCTTCCCAATCCTGACACCTGTGATAGAGGAGGTTGCGACGATGCATGAATCGTTCAATGAGTTTGGAAGCCACGGTTGTTTTGCCGATTCCAGCAATTCCAGGAATAAGCAGCGTTGTTGCCCGAGCCTCAAGGAGGTTCACCATATTGTCCAATTCAGTCGTTCTTCCATAGAAGTGACGCAAGCGGGGTAAATCTGCTAGCGAAGTAACGAGTTGTTTTTCGATGTGTTTTGAGAGGTCCCTCTCAACGAGGTCTGCAGAGAGTGTACGAACATCAAGACAACCGTGCTCATCGAGATAACGTAGGATATCTACGGGTCGCATCTCGAAGGGTAGAACCGACTTTGCACCGCCCAGAGTTGTGTCAATTGGAGGTTGGTCATCAAGAATACAACGAACTGGGTATTCTGACAACCTTTCCCATGTATCCCCTGCAAGCAGGGTTCCGCTATCGGTCAAAAAGTAGGCCTTTCGTTTCCGGGATACACCTTTCACGTGAGCTTGGCGTTCAACAAGTACACCGTCATCTTTCAGTCCAGCAATGGCACGAGGGACATTTGAACGAGCGATAGCGACGGCATTGGCAATACCCATTTGTGACAAAGCAAAGGGAACTTCAATACTCGAGATGAAATCCGAGTAATCAAGCAAATGCAACAGGATTCGCTCCTGCACACCTGGCTTAGGTTGAACCGCCATTCACTGAGCCCCCGAGGTGTACTCACTGTTCGGGTTGATAGTTCGGGTCAGGCACCCATTGGTTTGTGGTTTGATCCCACAACCAACCCGGATGCTGTGCAGCAGCAGGTGCTGCTGCGGCGGCTTCCTGAACTTGGCCCACATGCGTCTGTTCTGCCGGGATTGCTGCGGCTTGCTTCGCCTTTGCCCATGCGTACGGATCTTCCTCAGCAACTGAATCATCACTCACCAAATCCTCTTCATCGGGAATGTCTTCAAATTCAATAAAGAAGAAACCACCAACTGCGAGGAGAACCAGAACGGCTATGACAATGAGGATGATGCCAAGCATTCCAGAATCACCGTCTCCGGAACCTGCTACATTGATTGAAAATTCAGCATCTTCAGTCTGTCCTGCGAAGCTGAAGGTCTGGCCGTCCATCTCAAAGATGACTGCAGATGAGCCCTCGATTCCAAGTTGACTGCTTGTTAAATCCATGGACCATGTCCCATCAGAAAGAACCCGGGTAGAATTCAATTTCGCATTTCCTTCTGCAAAGCGGATGATGACTTGGCTACCTGGCAAACCTTCACCTTGGAAGGTAGCTGGGTCTGACCCCGTGATGGGGCCGCTGTCGACACGCTCTGCGCTGAACGTGATTGCCCGCACGAGGAAGTTGACCTTCAGTGAATACACCTTTGATTCTTGATCATCTTCTGCATAGAACATCACACCGTTAAGGGACCATTCAGAGATGGTACTGGTGGTTTGGGCCATGTAGTCCATTGGGTCGTAGGTTGCAACGCCAGTGACTCGGTTGATGCGAATGAAACTTCCATAGAAGTCATCTTCAATGGTGCTCTCGTCGTTGAACACACTGAACTCAAGGTCGTTGTTTGGATCACCAGTTCCATCAGGGTCTGAAAAGAAGGAGGACAAATCAATTGAGGCACCTCCGCCACATCTGTCAAAGGAGTTCGATTTGGTATCACAGAAAACGGTCATCGAGCCCGTCCATCCAGTTTCATTGAAAAGAGGATCGATGTTTTCTGCATCAAGTGGGTTGTTGATTTTCATTCGCCATGCGACATCGGAGGAGTAATCTTCACCGTCATATGCACGGACTGTTACTTCGTATTGGTTTTCGTGAACCAATCTGGAGGTATCCCATGTCGCGACCCATGAACCATCTGGATTGAAGGATGTGACTGGCAAAGGCCCGTCATTGAGAATCAAACCGTTTGAAAGGTCAACGATGTCGATTTCAACTCGAGTAACTTGTCCGCCAATGTCCCGAGCAACACCGATAATTTTCGTATCAACCTCAGCTCGAATCGAATCACCGTCGATACCGCCTGTTAGTTGGTCTGCTGAACCAATCCATGAAAGTTGGAGATTTGGTGGAGTGTTTTCGTTAACGATGTTAAGCACACGTGTTTCAACGACACATTGCGACTCATTGTCGAGGCAAAAGTCACTATCTGCAGCCCAAATTGTCACAGTATATTCGCCAGAGGGCAATTCAGAGACATCCCACTCATAGGCCCAACTTGTGGAACCACTTTCTGCGAATCGCTGAATAGTACCAGGGCCAACAATGTTGAACCAAATTTGCTTGATGTCACTTCCGGAAGTGCCTTGGTAAGGATCGGATGCTGTACCTTGGAACAATACTTTGCCCGTGCTGTGTGTACTTCCAGTGGATGGAACATCAACAAGGATGGTAGGTGGCACAAGGTTGAGTTTGTATTGACGAACTTCAACAGGCGAGTAATCCAATCCGTCGTAGGAACGGACACGGAAGGTGACATCGCTTTCACCTTCTGGGTGAGCGGACATGTCCCAATCGAAGGACCATTCTTTGTTTGGATGGTTGGCCATCGTAATATCACCCGATGACCCGGAGATATCGGAAGCAGAATACCACTCAGAGGAACCTGGTGGCTGTATTTCAACACGCTCAACGAAACCGAATTGTTTCTGGTTCGCTGTGTTATCGTTAGCGTAAGGCCACTTAGCACCGTCCCATGCTTGACCGGTCAATGTGACAGTCGTAGCGAAGGAAGCACCGTCAATTTCCCTGACAGTGACTCCTGGGCGAAGGTTATCGAGGTTGATGACGTCATCAACTGGGCCCGAAAGAACATAGGACAGGTCTTTGGTACCGCTTCCAAACTTGAAGGCTTCAACCGTGTAGAACGGCATTTCGCGGTTTCCACCAACACAGTTGGACCCATCGTTCGTGGTTGTGTCAGCCCCGTCGACATATGTGTCACCGTCGTTGTCAATTCCGTCTGCACATGAGTCTTCGTCGACATAAATTGGTTGACCTGTCCCGTCGTTTGACCCAGGTATGGCTGCATTCTTGTCACCGACTTGGTGATTCCAATTACGGTCAAGCAAGAAATCCGAAGGCAACGATACTTGTTGCGTGAAACCAAAGGCATCAGTTGTTAATTCGTAGAGAGGCAATCCTGTTGAATCCTTGATCACCACTGTTGCTCCTGCAACGTTGGAATTCTTAGCCTTGACTTGGTATCGTACCAGTTCTCCTTCGCGAACTTGAGAACCCCATGCTGTGTTTTGATTTTGAACATGAATCATTGTGGAGTCGAAATTTTGCAAATCCGCATAGGAAAAGACCGTTGCGTTCTCTACGAGTTCAAGCGCCAAGGGCATTTGAGCAGGCGGCATGCTGACGGTACCTGGGAGTTTGAGGCACTCGTCCTGAACGTAGGGGCATTCTGCACCAAGCCAGCTGATACTGACAGGGTACAATTCACCAAATCCAGGTGATGGAATTTGTTCGGACTGAACCGTCATTCTCGATTCAGTGACGTTGTAAACTTGTGAGACACCGGTCCATGTATTGCCTGAGAAGTAGGCAATGGAACCGTATTTGTTACCGTAATTGTCGTCGTGAACGCTGATGTTACCGGCAAATCCGCCTTGTGATTCTCCGATGTTACGTTGAACGTTGACGATGGAACCCTTGGCACGGATGATGTCACCAGTGCTATTTGTGATGGTATTGTCTACAATGGTCGCAGAGGAACGGAACACGTGGACAGCAGGACAGGGGAAATCACCGTTGTACATCTGGGAATTACATGTTCCTGTGTTCTCTCGAATCATGTTGTTGGCAAGATACAGGCGAGCAGCACTTGGTGCTGGCACTTGCCATCCTGAGTCTTGGTAGTGATATTCGCCAATAAGGACAGGTTCTTTGCCCGTGCTTTCGATGGTGTTGTTTTCAGCAATGACATCCGATGTACCGTAAATCCAAATGCCGTTCCAACCACCAACGGGTCCAATTGAGTTTTCATGGAGTTCAACAATCGATGAGCGGATACCAACACCCGACCCTTCTGCAGCACCGCTGATGGTATTACGGGCAGCGTAAACTTTAGCGCCATCGTAGGCTGTGAGGCCAGCGCCTTCTTCGGTTTCAATGACGTTGTCGTTCACGATGAGTGTGTGCTCAATTGACCCGGTTGTTTTGAGCGAGTTCGTGTCAATTGCATTGCATTTGACGTTGATATCGGAGTTGGTGAGCGAGCCTGAACTTGATTTCAAGAGCAGTCCATACGAATTCTGCCCAATTGTCAAATCATCCATGTCAATGTAGGAATCTTCGACATAAATCACAGCACGGCCTCCACCTTGCTGACCGCAATCTGCATCATTGCCTACGAAGGTCGATGTCTTGAGTTGGAAGGTTGAGATGATACCTGCACCAGCGCCGTAAGCACGAACTGCCGCAGCGTCGTACCCCTGCCCGTCGATACCGAGCTCAAATTCAGAGTCAGTGATGACCGGTGATGCAAGGTCAACACCGATGATGTTGGAAGTATTGATGTCTTTGAAACTCAGTCCGTTTGCAGTCGTACTTGAACCATCAAATACCAGTGCACCGTACTGAACTGATTGCAGACTTGGGACGTAGATGGGGTATCCGTATGCATTCTCAAAGTGTGCGAAGTTGATTGAAGTGATGGATTGGTCAATGGTGTCACGGATGATCAAGCCAGAGCCACAAGCAGCATCGGGGTTGTTCAGTATGTTTGACTGGTTGCTGAGGCATCGGCCGACCTTGTTGTAGTCAGTGGGTGTGGTCCAGATGAAGCGAGCTTTGCTCGATGATGAACCTGGGCTAGCGCCACAAGCCGCATCGCCGATACAAATAGCCCCTTCAACGTCGATGAATTTTCCAAATGGGATGTTGATGGTTGTACCTGCATTGACGATGAGTTTCGCACCCTCTGCAACGGTGACGTCATCTTGAAGGTTCATTGTTCCAGACCAGGTCTCGGTACCTGTGACGGTTCCCTGGGTGGTTTCATTGACTGCTTGGGCCGTAGGGACGGCAGCCATTCCAATCACGATGGATACGAGATACAGCATGATGAGCGATACAGATTTTGTTTTCAAATTCCGGGACATAGTACGAGTCTCCAAATAACCGTGTGAACGGGACGAATATAATACTGCGCCTCAATTGCCGCCCCATAGGTATCAATTTCACCTTAGAATATCATATATTTCCCCGATTTATGGAACTCATATTCTATTTTACAGTCATAAAGTGGCGAATGGCCACCCGAATTTGAGGGGTATTTGGGCGGAGATTCTGTTAAAATCCCACTCAGCAGTCCGAAATGAGGCGTGATTGTTCCATCCATCCTTTTGCATCAAGTGACCCGTAGCCGTAGTAATCGTCATGTCCTGAGGAATCTTTTGAGAGGGCTGATTGCATCAAAGCTTGCTTCACATCGATGAGGCAGGAGGCATCACCATCAGGCTGAGGTTTGAGGTGTGGATTCGCTTCAAGAATCAGTGCGAGAGCACCTGCAACGAAGACGGTCGAGTCCGAGGTTCCACTGCTTGAATACCAGAGATTTTGGCCACCTGTACTGATGATTCGCTCCCCAGGAGCTACAATTTCTGGTTTTTGATGGGGGCTTAAACGGAGATCGCCTTCAACTGTCATTGCCCCACCTACAGAAGAATTAGCCCAAATGTCACCGGACTGTTGCGTGGCACCCACTGAAATTGCAAGCCGAACACTCCCCGGCGAGGCAACGTCTCCATCGTCATTTTGTCCATCGTTTCCAGCAGCAGCCACAACATAGACTCCTGCGTCGGTTGCTTGACGTACAGCAGATGCTGACGCCCCTTCCCTACTCTGCCCAACCGCAGGTGTGCCACCGAGTGAGAGAGAGATGATGTCGGCATTGAACTCAAATTGGCACCATTTCACAGCGTCTGCAACATCGGAATCCAAACCTGCGTTTTCGCCGTTACCGTTGTCCTCAAGAGCTGCCACCATACCAAAGGTCACGTTGGGTGCGGCACCCTGTTGATGCTGCCCTGAGAGAAGTATCCCAGACATGAGAGTCCCGTGTGCAACAACTCCGTAATCGATTGGCGTTACAGATGTACCAATGAGGTCTTTGAATACGACATTGACTTCCGTGAAGGCTTCGTGAGTGACGTCGATACCCGTATCCACCATGCACACACGTACATCTTCACCGCTCAACCCATCGTCTTGAAGTGAGCGAATGTTCGTTCCTTCATAGGCCCACTCCGAGTCAGGAAGTGGTAGTGCAACCACGAGCCATTGGTTTTGCCAAGCAAGAAGGCTCACTGAAACAAAGACTGCAAAGGCGATCATTCCAGTGATGGTCCCGCGAGAGCGATGACTCCTCACAATCGGTTCGACTTGTACGGGCGCCCAACCCATGACCTCGGAGCGCCATTCGTTTTGGAAGTCGAGCACGGTTGGGTCAACGGCAGATACAATGCTGCGGTCGGTAGGCTCTGGAAGGTATTCAACACCACGAATACCCTCCATGGCTTTCGCTCTAGCATGTTGGGCACATGAACCCTTGTTTGTTTTTTCAAACAAAAACGAACATCAGAACTTCGTTCCACCACGGCTGCGTGCAGTACGCACACCGCCGTAGATCACAAGTAAACCGAGTGCGACAATAGCAAGCGTGAGCCAAATTGAATCACCATCGGCAGAAGAAGCTGCGTTGTACTGGATACCGAAGTCAAGCACACCACCATCTTTGAGTTCACTTGGTGAGATGTCCTCAACGTTGTTGGCCTCTTCACCAGCCACCTCAACACGAAGGTCGTATCGAGTGGTGCGATCTTGAGTGATATCTCCAAAGATTGCGTTGACCACACTGTTGGCTGGCACCGCAATGGTGGTTTGCCTCCAGGCTGTTGAATCAGAAGCACCAGATTCACGCAGGTAGACGATGACTGAAGTTGCATCGAGCAATCCGAGGTTCTCAACTGGGACGACAACATTTCCTGCAACGCCCGCAGTTTGGTCCGATTCTGTTTGGATTCCACCTTCGTCTATGCGGAGGCTAATCTGAGCGTACTGAACGGTGACATCAATTTCTTCAGTCTGTTCTTCATCGCTACCTGTAACATAAACTGTCAGGTCAAATTCACCACCATCAAAGGATGCTGGAGCGAAGACGGAGAACTCTGTCGTTCGCGTTTCACCCTTTGCCAATGTGAGGTTGGTTTCCATTGGAGTTACTGACCAATCTGCTGGCACACCGCTCTCAAGAAGGGCGATATTGAATGTGTCCTGGCCGTTTCCATCATTTGTAACCTCAAAGGAGAACTTCCGCTCAACGAGAGGCGAGAGACCAACGATATCTGTAGAGTCACCAATGCTAAATCCGAAGTTTTGTGGTACGATAACCTTGACTGAGGATTGACTGGCTTCGCCAAGTTCGCTCTCCATACGCAGGGTGACACGGTGTGCATCATCCAAATGCCAAGCATCTTCAACGGATGGCAGAGTCACTCGAACGGTTACCGTTGCCGTAGCAACAGCGGCAGTTTCGTTGTCGCCAATACCAAGGCTCACGTCAGTGGTGCTTTCGTAGGCTTCACTCGATGTATTGTACACTTCAACCGTCCACAATCCAGAATCTTGGGCAAGACCCATTTCTGCAGTTACAGAGAAGATATCCATCACTTCAGTACCGTTGTAGGTCACATCGATGTCAAAGGTAATGACATCGTAGCTGCTCTCGTTTGTCGAGGATACACGGGCCATGATTTCTGGGTTATCAATGTCAACAGAGATTGCATTGGTCAAGGAAGCGTTGTTGTATTCCAAAACCAAGTCTGAATTGACACGTCGGTTGTAATTCAAGGTGGTTGAAATCTTGGAGTCTGCATTTACATTTGCAGTTTGTCCACCATAATATTCCATCTCGAGCGCATCCTCATGTTGCACTGTGACAAATTCGCTGTCAAAGGCAACACTGCCTTCTGGGAGCAACTTGGTGAGTGTTCCAGATGCTGGTACGTCCATCATCCAACTCATGTCACCAAAGGTAACCTCAATATCGACAGGTGCTTGCAACATTGCTGCTCCTTCAGTATCTAAAGAGCCAGCATGGTGGTTCTCTTGTGTGATATCATTCCAAGAAGTGGCGAGGTCGATATATCCACCAAGCGCCATCACCATTGAGATGTTACCACCATTTGCAACAGAGGCATCAAGCATACCAATGGCGACACCGCCTCCATTGGGTCCAGGATTCGCATCGGTCACGATGACAATCCATTCACCTGGCTGAATTTCTGCATTCCATTCAAGCACGTCATCAACCACGGTTCCGGTGAGTTCAATGATGTCTCGCTCGATACCGACTGCAGGATAGAGAACGATTGAGGCGCCTTCGAGACGGTTTGCATCAATTTGGTCGGTCACCGATCCAGTCACTTGGACTGAGCCAGCTGAAACTTCAATATCCTTTGAATCGGGGCTGTCAAGAACCATGTATCCACTTGTGTTGTCAGTTTCGTAATATACTGTCTCGAAACCATCCTTTGTAACGGAGACATTGTAGACATCACGGATAGGGACAAAGGCTCGCCAGACTCCTTCTTCATCACTTTGAACTTCACTTGAGAAAGCGGAATTGTTGGTTCCTTGAATGGTGACGTTCATCTCTGGAATTCCCTCGCTTGAACCCGGGAGACTGTTGTTGTCAAGGTCCCAGTAAATCTTGCCACCAATTTCGACTTCCAATTCAGCATAATTCACATCAAGAATCAATGTGTTATTCTCAGCGTCATCGGTCGTGAACGGATCGTCGCTCGTGTCCATGAACCACATTTGTGTTCCAAGGGTGCGGTTCAGGTAAAGACTCCAACTTCCGGGCATCATCATTTCTGTGGAGTTACCGCTTTCATCGGTTCTCTCGAAGGTGATGTTACCGAAGCCATCTTGGCTCACTGCCGTAACGCTCATGTCTGAAAGCGCTGCTTCAGTAAGCCATTCCTTTAGTTGCAAGGTCACTTGAACACTTTCACTTGTTTGTAGGTCAAGGTTGATTCTGTCTGAGTTAGCATTGACGCTTAGAGGTTGACGAAGGGTTTGTGTAGCGTTATCCTGAGTGAACGGTGCGACAATAATCAACCATTCACCAGCAGGGACATAGGCTGCGAAGGTGCCGTTTTCATCGGACCCTACATTGAACCATTGTTCTTCGGCTTCGTTGTAGAGGAGGAACTCGTTTGCAATACCATCGCCAGATACGTTCGTGAGCGTACCATTAACGAGGTAGGTATTGCGCAATGGGACCTCAAAAGTCTCATCAAATTCTTCCAACCCGACTTGAATCGCATCAAAGAAAATTTCGCCAACTAAGTCGTAGTCTGTTGCGTTTTCAGAATCTGCCGTGGTTCGGTTGAAGAGCAAATCATACCCACCAGGTATCAGTGAAACGGTGATAATTCCGTCTTCTGTGTAATCATCCGAAGTGAAGTAAATCGAATCACGGTTCTCATCCATTGGGCGGATGTGGAAGTCCGGCGTCACCTTCGTGCCGTTCTCAAAGGTTCCATCTTCGTCAGAGTTGAGGAAGATGTTCATCGTTAGCTCAACCGGGTTGGGGTTGACGAAGAGTTCCTGTATCGAAAGTTCCTGGGTTGCTGAATAATTCGCTTGGATACCTGTCACACTGGTTGCGTTAAGCAATTCATCCTCCATGCTGACATCCCATGTACCAGTAGGCAAAGCCAATACGAACTCACCGCTCTCGGCACCATCTACTCGCCATTCAAGTCCATCTTCGTTGGTAGCCAATACGACTGGTGCTTCCCAACGAGGAAGGGTGTTATCCCAGCGGGACGAGTTATCGTAGAGATAAATGACACCAGGCACAGTGACCAATGTAGTAGCATAAATGACACCCAAGTCGATATCGCCACCTGCGTCAACGGTTAGTAATTGACCGTAGCCAATGGGCTGGAATGCCCGCTGAGAGGTCATATGGTAGTCAAATCCTGAAGGGACGCGAACTGAGAAGTTGCCATTTGAGTCTGTGTCCGTTGGGAAATGCAGGTTACCCGAACGGAAATCAATGGTTAATTGAGTCGTAGGTTCAGAGGTGTTGAAGCGGTCTGGTTCTGTTGCTTCCCATTCTGCGTAGTTCTCCAAAATATTGTGGTTTCGCATGGTTCCATTCACATAAGCAGCCTTTGCGTAAGTGACTTCACGTTGTACATCTTCATCGCCAACATCAAGTGTAATTTGGTCAAACAGAACAAATTCGGGGTTAACATCGTCACGAATATCCCACACACCGTAGAATAATTCAACGTAAATTTCACCGTTTTCGTCTGATGTCACGTTGATGGGGTCGAGAAGACCGGCCGTGTTATCGAAGGTGATGGTCCGATTTGTCACATCGAATATTGGTTCTTGTGTCAAGGGGTCAACAGGAGATACCAAGTTGAGGGTCAAATCGGAAGTATCTGGAACATTGAACAAGATGGTGATGTTTGTGATGCCGTCATCAACGAGCGCTGATGCGTTCATGTCGTACCAACCATCCTGATCTACGTCTACACGGTAGTAGTATTGACCCTTCGCAATCGGCCCGTAACTGAACGTTCCGTTTTCATCGGTTGGAATGAGGACCTTGTACTCCTCGCCAAGGTCTGCATCAATCAGTTCAATCGTTTGGTTCGCCAAGACTTCGTCGTGCATGTCCTTGAGGACGTCTTCGAAGATGGCGCCCGGCATGTTCAGGTTCAAGTCGTAAGTTGGTACGATACCAATTTCAACTGGGTCCGGAAGCAGAACTTCCTTTCCGTTGTCGAGTTGTGCAATCATGTTGTAGGTTCCTGGAAGAAGGCCGGTCTTGTAGAATGAACCGGGTTCAACCATTGGACCCGAGAATGAACCGATACCTACGAAGAGACCTGTACCGTTGAATGTACCAACACCAACAAAGGAACCTGCTCCTTCAATGGTTTCTCCTTGGCCAGTTTCGTAATCACCGTACGTACGGGTGAGGATACTGGTTCCTTCAGATGTAAAGGTACCAGTGGCATTGACTTCACCCTCTAATTTGTAGATTGGCAAGTCTCCCGTATCGTCAACCAAACAGAAGGTTTCGTTTGCTGGCATGCTTGGAAGAGAATCATTGTCAAATTCACAAGATACGATATCGTTTGATTCGGTCCAAGACGCTTCGATTGTACCGTAGCCGTCCCATGTACCGTTGGCAAAGAAGGTTCGTTCGTTACCAATGTCACGAGTAAATGTACCAATGAAGTTGCGAGCGATGGCGATACCTTCGCTGTCAAAGGTACCGTTTTCATCAAAGGTTGCCTCACCGGTTCCTTGTAGGATACGGGATTCATCGCTGGTGAAACTACCACTTGTTGTCTCAACGGTGTAGTTCTCGGTCATTGACCAGATGTTTCGAAGAATGAACGTGGTTTCTGAGATTGGGTCACCTGCGAAGGATTCATCTCCACTCCAAACGACTGTTCCCGAAACACCGCTGCTAAGGATTGCAAGGTCAACTGGTTCTGTCATGTCAGTCACACGGTCAGCTTGATCTCCTGTGACGTTCACTTGAGTTTCACCGAGCCAAGTCATGTTTGCAACATTCCCCAACAATGCTGTAATTTGGTTAATTTCGCGATTTTCATTGGTATCGGTTAGAATGTCTCCCAAGCGATCTGCATAGGAACCATCACGGATTTGGTCACGAGTTGAAACTGGGTCGTAATCACCAGCAAAGGCAGTCACTCGAATACGTCCGGCAGGAACGATGAAACTGTATTTGCCATCATCATCTGCGTCAACAAAGCCGATTGGCACCCAATAGGTGTCTTCGTCGAGATCTTCTGGGCCTTCGCCTGAGAAAGCGTCACGTTCAATGAGCAGACGAACTCCTGAGAGTCCTTCGCCGTTGTCGCTCATGGTTACTTGCCCATTCATTTCTGCACCTGGGTAATACTTCAAAATCTTAACAAGCGTATTTGTTTGTTGGATTGAAACACCCGGGTCTTCATTGTACCAATTTGCGACAACAAAGTTGTTCATCATGGCACCGGGCAGTGGTAGAGCTTGGTTCAAGATACTACCAGGTGAACCACTTTGGCCAAAGTGCTGAGCAGGTTGTGGATTGGATGAGCCGGTTGAAACACCAAGCGTAGACGCTCCGTATCCGACATAGGTTCGAGCCACCATGGTGTCAAAGAACGCGGGATTGTGATCCACACGTACGTCATCGACCATCAGAGGGTCAATAGGAGCGCCTGATTGCTGGTTCAAGAAATCTTTTTGCATGGCCTCATCAACTTCTTCACGAGTCATTTCATCTTGGAATTCCCCGCGTGTGGTCTCGTAGACCTCATCCATGTAGGTCGATACATCTTGACCTGACAGGATTGTTGGTGCACCGAAAATACCCATTGGTTGTCCACGGTTGTAATTTGCATCAGCCGTATAGCGGCCAGCACGTGGGTAAAGTCGGTCATCAATAGCAAAGTAACGAATCTCGTGGTCTCGGTCGATGGTCTGGCCGGGTAGACCGTTGAAATCTTGGACGGTGTATTGCCCTTCCATGTTGATGAGGTCAGCGTAGAGGTCATGTATTGTAGCGTCAGGGTTGGCGTCAAATGCATCGGTAAGTAATTGTGTGGCCATGGCCAAACGTGCGTTCTTTCGGTGAATCGACGTTGAAACTGAAAGATACTCTTCTACCAAGTCGTTTGTGTACCAATAATCTCCGAAGATGATGTGTGTTTGACTCAACGTTGTGTCCTCTCCGGTGCGGATGTTATTGCCAAATGTGATGTTGGCTTGATCTTGTGAACTCCAGTCGTCACCCAAACAGGACGTGGAAAGCTCTTCTGTGCACGGAAGTTGAATACCGTCTTTGTAAATTCGATAGATGGTATTCTCTGCGTCAAAGATACCAGCAGTTGAAGGATATCCTTCAGCCATCACAACATTTCGGTTGGTCTTGATAACCTTGAAGGAGCGATCTTCAATAAATTCAAGCATACCTTCGCCAAAGTTCGTTTGCATGTGTTCGAAATCGTCCCATTGGTCATCACTAAGATGTGCCTTGATGGTTTGCTCAAATCGAGGCGTAAATTGGGATGTGTCACCGTCATCACTTGCGTAAATTCGGTCACCTTCTGCCAGTTGCCAAATGAACATCGCAGTCAAGTCCTCTTGGCTGCGTGCAAGAAGCATGTTACCTGTAGCAGGAATTCCAGACTGGAAGTTGTCCGAAACGGACGGGTGCTTTCCGTTATTCATCGCCTGGAAACCGTAATCCCACCATGAAACAAATGCAGGCCGGTCTGAATACGTCATATTCGTATCTTGGTCAGCCAACCAAGCATAAGCTGAATTCCATCCGTTATCGTTGAAGGATGAGCCAAAGCTGCCAAGGTATTCACGACCGTCATAGTTGCTACTGTCGAGGATTGAGAAGCCCAAGCCGTCAAAACGAAGGATATCAGGCACGATGTTGTGGATTCGTTCGTCAATCTCAGCTTCTTGGTTGGAGGTACTTGGGATGGCAGAGTCCAATCCGTAGGTGGCCTGTTGTCCAAAGATCATGATCATCACGAGGAATACCGCTGAAAATTGCGGAGTTCGCCATACTGCCTTGCGTGCTGCAGTGATTCGGTCAGCAGGTGTGCGGATTCCGAATTTCTTCCAAGAACGGACCAATCCGCTCCATCCAGCCCATTGCCAGAACCCAAGGATACCAGCGGCACCAAGAATTGCCATGACTGGCGTAGCGTTGAACATGAAACGAGCAGCGTTCCAAGCCATGAAGGTAGCCGCAAAGACCCAGACACCGAACACCAAGGATGTTGCTTGACGGTGACGTAGTCCTTTCCAAAGCAATCCGCCACCCATAATGAGGGCAAGCAAGAAGGTAATAGGTCCAAAGGAGGCAAAGAGTTGAGCTCGGTTAGGAGCGTTTGCTTCAGCAACCGTTCCGAAAATCTTGGTCTTAGTGAAGTAGCCACTTCCGGTGAACAAGACATCCCATGCGTTGGATAATTCCAGCGCCTTCAAGGCATACAAAATCACGAAGAAGACCGTTGCCAAACCCGCAAGCGTTCCCAAAACGAGCAACCAAGGCTTGTCACGGAAACCTGTTGTCACGAAGGCAATAGCCAGTGTGAAGCCGAAGATGAACAAGAAGGGTTGCAATCCAGTACCGTCAAAGATGAGGTCGAACTGTGGGTGGCCATAGAACGGAAGCGCCATCATGAACGTAACAGCCAGCATGGTGAGGAACATCACGCTGAGCGTGGTTGAATCTCTTCGTCGGAACATGTTGAGGGCTACTTGGAGCGCATAAGCTAGGAAAAGGATTGAAGGTCCAACAACGAATCCTTTCCAACCGAGAGCCACAATTCCAAAGGCTACACCTGCGAGAATCGCATTAGCCATGGCTGCTTGTCGGTGAACTGCGACATCTTTGAAGGCACGAATAAAGGACATCGGGTGGGCAGTGGTTGTTCTGGTGATGCGTGCTGAGCCAGCATACTTCACGGCGCGAAGCCAGTACATGAACCCAACACAGATGAAGAGCATCACGAAGGAGTCGTGGTCTGCCAAAGCCCAGGTGGAATGGGTGACGTGAGCAGGCATGAAGGCAACAAGCCATGCAGCAAGAACACCTGCACCTTTTCCGAAGTGGTCTCTTGCCATAGCGGCAATTGGGAAGACAGTGAGCGCACCGTAAACTGCAGGAAGACCAAGCATGCTGAACCAAACTGCATCATCGGGGTTAGCGATGAACGGTTTTAGCAACATTGCACCAACGGCCATCGACCATGAGAACAATGGAGGACGAGGGTTGATGCCACCAATGGGGTAGAATCGGTCAGCATCGTAGACAAGGTGAGCATTCGTCCCGAGGATGTAGTCCACAACTCGCTTCATGTACCAAGGGTCAGAACCTCCGGTCATGTCCCATTCACCGGTACCGAATGCGTTCATTGAAGGCACTGCATACCACTGGATACGGACAGTGAGGCCGATGATGAAAGCGAGTGCTACCATCATGCCTGTTCCGTGAGAGCGCATGAACAAACGTGCCTGTGAAGGCTCGTGTTCGCCACGGTTGGCCCAGCCACCGTACTTTTCATGGTTGGCGATGGTGTAGATTGCAACACCGATGAAGAAGGTGATACCCAACCAAATCAAAGCGCCCCAAGAACCGTCAAGTTCCTCGGCATACCAAATTCCGGATTCGAACCAAGAAGAGACGAGATAAAGGCCCCACATCGAACCGGTGAGCATGGCACGAGTGAACCAGCGCTCAGCAACCATACCGGCGATCATCAAAGCGATAACACCAGTGAAGAACGCAGACCAGTAGCCGTAATATCCGTGATAACCTGCTTCGTCAGTAATACCCAGTTGGTCAACGACCCCGACGGAATTGAAATGCCAGAGTGACCCAGCAAAGGCAAGTACCCAAACACCGAGGGCAATCATGAGAGGCAATGCCTTTCGGTTGAATCCTTCATGGTAGCCCATGAAAGAGAACCATCCGTCATGACCTGCGGGGTGCAAAACTCCACGAGACATAACACCGGCCAAAAGACCAGCAGCGGTAGCCATTGTCCAGTATGCGAAGAACACGTACAAGGTTGCCTGGCGCTCGAGGTTAAGCGTGGACACCAATTGTCCAGATTCTCGCTCAAAGGTGCTTGGTAGGTCTCCCATTGCACTGCCTGCGGCAGCAATTGCGAGCCAAAACCCGATGGCGGAGAAGGTGAGTGCACTGTTCCATTCGTGACGTCCGCTGCGATCGAGCATCGAACCGATGGTCAAAACCAATGCGAACATGAGCGCAGCGACGGCGTCAACTTCTGCGAAGTTGTACAAACCTTCGGCCCCGATGAAGGCAACCAGCAACACCACGAGGGAGATGGATGATGATGGAAGATCAGGACGTGAAGTTTGAACCATGCGCGGTACGATGGCCAGCATACTGGCAGCAGCGACGACGAGCATCGGCATCATGTTGTTCAACGAGAGGTCGTAGTCAATGCCTACGACCTTGGTGGTGGCAAAAGCCAGCAGTACGGCAAGGGGGGCGAAAAGCCACCCCAATGCGAAACTGGGCTCATTTACCTTCGTTTCCATCTGTTCATTCATATTGTTTCCCTCTGTTTATGGTCCAGCCTCAAGGCTGAAGCGTTTTGCCCACTTGTGAACCCCTCTTGAAGGTGACGGGTTGAGAAGCAGTTGGGAACGCTCCTCAGTACTCCGTTTAGAGGGTTTTTCGGAATTTACTGCCTTTTATATCATCAACGCCGAAGGGCACGGTGTGCAATATCGGTTCGGAAATGACCGCCTTGCAGGCTCAGTTGATGGATGAGTTTGTAGGCCTCTTTTTGGGTTTCAGCCAAGTTATCACCCATGGCAGTGCACGACAGGACGCGCCCTCCACTAGCGACGAATCCAGTGTGTTGTGAACCAGAGACACCTGCAAAATTGACCCATGCTTTTCGATATGAAGTGAATTCACCGACCTTGTCCAATCCGCCGATGGTTCGGCCTTTGAGTGGCGAACGGGGATAGCCTTCTGATGCTAAGACTACGGTCACTGCTGCTTGGTCGCTAAAGGTTGCCTTATGCTCGCTCATTCCGTCAGTTGCTGCGGCATAGAGCATCGAAAAGAAGTCGCTGGTCACCAATGGCAAGGTGACTTGGCATTCAGGGTCTCCAAATCGTACGTTGAATTCCACCACATAGGGGTCGTTGTTCTCGTCGATCATCAAACCTACAAAGAGAACACCCCGATAGGGCTCAGGTTGGTTAGAAAGATAGTTGTGCATCGGTTCTACAATCCGTTTCATGACACGCTCACGGACCTCACCATCAATGACGGGGGCCGGGCAGTATGCACCCATTCCACCCGTATTGGGACCTTCATCTCCATCGTAGGCTCGCTTGTGGTCTTGACTCGCTGGAAGGGCACAAAATCCAGTTCCATCCATGACTACGAGCATGCTCGCTTCCTCGCCCGGGAGAAAAGCTTCAAGCAATACAAAGCCATCGGTTTTGATGGAATCTTGTATGAATTCGTAGGCTTCTTGGCGATTTCGAGTCACGATGACGCCCTTTCCTCCTGCAAGAACGTCGCGCTTGACCACCCAAGGGTCACTTGCAAAGGCATCTAAGGCAGCATCAATATCTGTATCCGAATCCAATTTTTGATAGTCAGCAGTAGGCACGCCTGCGGCAGTCATGGTTTCTTTTGCATGTAATTTCGAACCCTCAAGATGCGCCAATGCCGCCACTGGCCCAAAGCACGGAAGGCCTACCTCATTGCATGCATCAGCAAGCCCGGAGCAGAGAGGTGCTTCTGGTCCGACAACCACCAAATCAGCACCCACCGATTGGAACAATCCAGTCAATCCCGAATTACTGGTATCGTCCAGTTGATGATTCGTCGCAAGTTGAGCCGTTCCAGCATTGCCGGGAACACAATGAATGGAGGCGACTCGAGGAGATTGTGCCAAAGCGAGACAGAGAGCATGTTCACGTCCGCCGCTGCCTACAACAACGACAACCGCCTGCTCCATGATTGCTTGTGAGTATCGGCATTGAATAAGTGCTTCGTGTCTCCTCTTCGAGGCCGTTGGGACAAGGTGTACGAAGACTTATTGCTCGTTGTCCCCTAAACGAACCATGCGAGTACCACGCTCAACGCTTACGCTAGCCATTGTTTTGCTCTTCTTGTCAGCCCCACTGGCTCAAGCAGCACCTCCTGAATCAGGTGAAAGTAGCACCGTTAATGCCAACGAAGTTTGGACTGAAACAGCGACCATGAACGGCCACCTCACCGTGACAAACGGAGCCACATTGACCATCCAGTCTGACATCACAATGGAACCTGGCTCAAGTATCACCGTAGACGAAGGGGCGTCCCTTGTTATGGACAACGGTTCACTCATCAGCGAAGAGCTCAACTCTGGGCTTTTGGTCAACAACATGGGAGCAAACCTCATGCTCAACTTTGGCGACCTGGCAGAAACTGGCGTCATTCAACTTCAATTCGACCACGAAATTACAACGGGTGAGACAGGGTGGTTCAACATCACCATGGGCAACACAACCGTGGATGCGAGTGGTAGTGACACCGTGCAATTTGATGCTCCGCTGAATGCTACCAACCTAACAGTGACCTTTGACGCATATTATTTCACGCCCACCTATCTACTTCAGGCCCAAGCCATCTACGGTGGAGGGAATGTAGAAACACTCCAAGCACCAAACATTCTTGCCAATAACGCCCCACTCTATTGGTTCCAATCTGGCTTTGACCTTTCTGTCAACGGCCATTTCGAAGCTCTCAACGGGGAATTGCGTGGTGCTAAGTTGTCCTGTTCAATGTCCTGTTCATTCACAGGCACTCAAGTAACGGGAAGCGCACCAATCCATGTTGCTGATGCGACCAGCATCAGTGTTCTCGATTCGATCATCACTGGTTCAAGGACAGATGAGGATATTATTCTTCACGACCAAGCTACCATCACCTACACCAATTCGGTCGGAACTGGCGGGACTACCGATGCTTGGATCCGTCTTCTCTCAGAACGTGTGCTCCGAACCAATATCCCCAATGGCAGCCTTGACATTTACGACATGGGCTGGGGAGCGAGCGACTGGAACGACCTTACCGATGAAAATGGTGACATTGTCCTCGTACCGGGACTTCCCACCAACGAGCACAAGAGAATTGTGGAGTGGATGGACGGAAACGGCGTTGAACATCAAGAAGAAGCTACGATCACCCTTTCCATAACCAGCAATTGGGGTACCTTCTCAACGACGGTCGATGCGCCAACACTATCTGAGGGAACCATCAATGTGGACCTACCACTTGTGAGCGTTACCAAAATCAGTCCTGAAACAACCGTGGCGACTGTCAATAGAAGCATCGGTCTCATGCTCACTGTAGAGAACAGCGGTGCAGCAGATGCTACCGCCAATTTCCGGTGTTACGTTGATGGAGAGGATGCTGATACGGCGCCCTCGACCATCACTGCAAGTCTTTCCGCAGGTGAAGTGAAAGATATCCCAGTCACTTGGTATGTCTACGCAGACGGTTCACAATCCTTGACCTGTAAGCCATTCTTGCCCGTCGCCCTTGAAAATGTGGCAAATGAGGTTGCCAATCTTGCAGGCGTTGATTCGGACCCTGTCGTGTGGACCTATGCTGAGGAAACTGAGGACGCACCCATCATCATATGGGTCATCGCCATCGTTGGTTTCATGGTTTTTGCCTTGATTATCGCATCCCAAAAGCGGCAGCAAGAGAAGGAGTACACCACGTATCCAGTTGGTTCGGAAACTGAACATGAGGATGATTCAAATCCAGAAGGGGACGAAGAATCTGATGCAGAAATCGATGAAGCAGAGGATGAAGTTGATGAGACTGAGGA
>QQSD01000060.1 GCA_003602485.1 Candidatus Poseidoniales archaeon
AAAATGCAAAATTACGCATTCTTGAGGAGGCTGGACTTCACTCTCCGCCTGCCTCAAAGATACCTCTCTACGTCGGCGGTACCTCTCTCGCTGTTCTGGTTCTCTCTGGTTTCCTCTCAGATGCATTTTACGATAATGGATTTGAAATTATCAATGGCCTGATGAACATTTTCGGTCTCCTTGGTCTTCTTATTTCAGGAGCCCTCTATTTCGAAAGGGATCACAGAAGAAAGAAAACCATCGCACAACACATCAAAGCCATTGTTGACCGAGAGACGAACAAGCCAGGGAATTGAATTCCCAAGGTCGTTGTTGAAAGTGAATCCAAAGGACTCAAGCATGGCAGTGCGGCTCTCAAATCGAACTAACGTACGGTTCGGCACTCATTGAACCAACCACCACACCATGTTACTCGGTCACAAGATGAAGCCTGTTGACCAGCAAAGGGAAAAGGCTCAAACGCAAAAAGGCGGTTAAATTTTCATGAGCGACGAGGCCTCGCCTGCACCCAAGCCCGTCGCCATAGGCAATGTTTCCGAGCAATCTGCTCCACTTGTTGAAAGCGGAGCCGTTCTTACAACGCAGATTGAACACCGAGAAGAAGGGCAACGCCCCCTCGCTCAAGCGATTGAGCGTTATGAGTCACTGAAATCGTACTCCGGCGCAGGAAACAACTTGTCCGTGGTCGCCCTCATATTGATTGTCATCAGCCTCTTCATCGGCTTTTTTGCGCTCTATGATGGTATCGTTAACGGTGGGAGTGGTAATGGTATCGAGACCTGTTTCGGTGGTTTATTCATTGGCGCGGCGCTTGGCGCAGGTAGTCTAGCACAATTCGTTTCACACGAAGTACAATTGAAAAAGGCTCTCGAAGAAGTCAAATCTTGCGCCAACTTACCTGAAGATAAGGCAACCTCATCTTATCAGATTCTAGGTCTCGCCTTTTGCATTCTAGGAGTCACAGCACAATTTCTGATGCCTCAGACGCACCCGGATGGTGACGAGATTCACATAGAAGCGCTGGTCGCGTTGATGGCAGGATTGATTGTACTTCTTGCAGGGATTCTCTTCCCAGCGACATCCCGAAATCCTGAAAATGTGCTGCTAGCGGCACGAGCAGAGCTTCTTCGCCGCAACAAGCGATAGAGAAAGCCAAAGCAGATGCTGCTTCGCTTATCCGTCTTGGGTTTTCACTCGCCGACGCGCTCGATGACACGCACGTGGTCACCACGCATGTTGAGCGTCATCGGGATGATTTGCTCGTACAATTCCATGCTCACTTCTTCCTTGGACTCTGAAACACTTGTGATACGTGCCTTTTCGCCTTTGAACGCTCCCGTGATGACTTCGACAATGCAGCCGACCTCGATACCGCTTGTAACGGCCTTGGGTTCCAAGTAAGGAAGGATATCTTCCAACGGTGCTTCGCCAGGAAGCACGGTCTTGGCGTTCTTGAGAGGAGACTGGTTGATACCGCGACGAGCAGATGGGTCACGGCCTCCAGAGCGGCCAATGAGTTTCTCGACGTGGTGTTGAGCACTGGATTCAACGAAGACATAGCCACGCATTGCTGGTGGATGGAGAATGGACATAATCTCGTTTTGCAACGAGACCATTGAACCGCTGCCGTGCAGGCGTGAGTACATTTCATCGGCCACTCGTTGTTCAGAATTGATGGCCGTCTTGATGATGTAAAGGAAGGCCCCGACGCTGCCGTACATCTCACGGAACAATCCGTGAGCGTTTTCCATATCCAAATCCGAGAAAATACAGTTGTATTCCTTGATGGTTCCGGGGTCGATCCATTCACCACGTGTGTAAATGCCTGAGGGTTCAATGGCGTCACTCTTCGAAACGACGAGGACCGGAATCACATCAACGAGGGTTCGCCCCATGTCAATACCGCGCTCAGGACCTGAGCCTTGGTAGTGGAGGTCTTCAACTGGAATCCCCGTAGATTGTGCAACACGCTCAACGACTTCTTCGGGTGTACTCCCGATACCCCAAACGCCGTCCCACAGGTCGGGAAAGTGTTCTGTTGAACCGTTGCGCTTGAGCAAGAGCAATTTTTCTTCATGGCGAACAAAGGCTACGAATGCTTCAGACATCATCATCACGCTCTCAATTGCCGATGCCAAAGACATCGTGGATTAACCAAGGAAGGAAGTTGTCCATGACAACCAAGATTGCAAAGCCAATGGCGCCGAGAACAAAGAGGCCGATTCCGCAGATGATTGCGGTTTGGCGGAACTCTTGCTTTGACGGCTTGCGAGCCATGCGGATAATACGGGCCCATGAGCCGCGGGTAATCTTGCGGAACTGCGCCTCAATCTTATCCTGTTGCTCTTGCACCTTCATCTCAAAGGACTTGGAAGCATTGGATTCATCAGGCATGGTCTAACCTCAGCCTTCCGAGCCACCAACCCACTCATTATAACGACTCCGCACCCAATGTTTATTTCCCGACTCAGTAAATGAACTTCATGAATATTTCAGGAAGCCCCCTTGTTCTGCGCCGATTTCAGATTGATGAAACGGGTACTTCGGGAGCAAACGTTTGGATAGAAGCAAGACAATCAGGCATTATCAATTTTTTATTGACAATCGTAGGATTGGACCCTAACAGTTCGCTCAAGGTCACCAGGGGGTCGATATCCTTCCGAAATTCCTCTGTATTTGGCTCATCCCAAGTATCGACGCCACTGGCGAATATTGGGGCCTTTGTAGGCGGTTACAAAAAACCGTTTCTCGCCTTGGTATCCGCCGTTCTTTTTTTCCTTACCGGATTTGCTTCACTCGCAGCTGCTGGAGAAGACGGTGGAATCATGATGTTCTTCTTTTTCGCCTTCCTCTCCCTTGTCTGCCTCATCTATTACTACCTCCGAAAGACCATGTTTATGGGCTTTGAAACAAGTGGGGGAGGGACGTATGGATTCGCATTCCAAGCCTCGGTTCTTGAAGGCGTAGGAGTTGATATCAAACGTGTTGAGAGCACGATTGCATATGTCAATTCCCTCATCAGCAGCGCCTCATTGGGAGAGAAGTTTGTCGAACAATCACAAACACAAGTTCTCGGAGGCCGCACCGCAACCATGCTCGATTCAACCCCGTCTCAACTGCCTGTACAAGCCTTAGCACCGCAACCTGTAGTTCAAGCAGCAGCCACACCTGCGCCTCAACCAGCACCTGCACCTCAACCAGCACCTGCACCAGCAACAAACCAACCACAACCTCCCTCTTGGCCACCGAATTGAAGAAGCAACGCAGCCGAAATCGGTCATGCGAGGATTGATGTGGGACGGCAAACAGTCGTGAAGCCGATGGCAGAGCGTAACCCCTACGATGTCTTGGGCGTCAACCGCAATGCCAGCGATGGAGAAATCAAACGTGCTTTCCGGAAATTGGCCCGCCAATATCATCCTGACCGCAACCAAGATGATGCCGGAGCAGAATCCAAATTCAAGGAAGTTCAAGCCGCCTACGACTCCATAGGTACTTCTGAGGCTCGCCGAGAACACGACCAACAAGAGCAGATGCGCAACATGTTTGGTGGTGGCGGCAGAGGACGAGGTGGCCCGTCGATGAACTTCGGAGGCGGTGGCGGTGGCCTTGACGATTTAATCGGACAAATGTTTGGAGGTGGTGGCATGGGCGGAATGCCCCGTCAACCACAACGCCAAGCGCGCCCTCAGGCTAAAGCAGCCCCCATCAACGTCGGCCTTGACATCAGCCTTGAGCAAGCGAGCGAGGGAGGTCAATTCGAATTCTCATTCAAACGCTTCAAGAAGCAAGGAACCAATATGGAAACCAAGCGCACAACGATGAAATTACGTCTTGATGCTGGTGCTAAACACGGTACGACCAAGACGATCAAAGGACAGGGGCACGACCATCCTGAGGGTGAGCGAGGCGACGTTGTTGTCACCGTCCGTATCGATGCTGGCGAGGCGTTTCGGTGGGAAGGCAACGTACTTGTCCAGGAAGTTCCTGTTCCCTATTCGGTGCTCATGCTCGGAGGAAAGGTCAGCGTTCGTTTGTTGTCGGGCAAGGTCGGTCGCTTGGCCGTCGCTCCACTCACGCAGGTTGGCGACCGTCGCCGAATGGCCAAGGCTGGCTATGACGGAGGCGACCTCGCGCTTGAGTTCACACTCGCAGAGCCTGAAACGCTCACTACCTCCCAAGAAGCAGCACTCAAGGCGCTCGGTGACGAGGGTTTGTGAAACGCTGACTTCATCACATGTGGAGCCAAGGCAGGAACATGGCGGGACGGCATCATCGGGGGCGAAAGAAGCGTCCGAACCGTCAGCGCTCGTCCAACAAAGGTCCACAAAGGCCTGACGATGAACGTCTGTGGCGACGTGTCACGCAACATTTCACAGAGGAGGCGGCCTGGCAGCAAGCGTGGACACCGGAGGAACTTGTCGCTCATATCGCCGATAAAGAAGGACTGAAGGCACAATTTCGCGGTGATGAAAAGGCAGAACGCACTCTGCTCAGCAAGGTCAATGAAGCCTTGGCGCTCGGTCGAAAGAAACAGGGGTATATCCTTTCAGATGAAGACAAATCCGTTCGTTTTCGCACTCAAGAGAGCATCAATGCGCTTGACAGTGCGGCCAACGGATGGAAAGATTTCTTCAGTCGGCACGGTGGAAAAGGCGAGACGCCTCTCTCAGGGCGACCCCCGTTGAACGAGGAAGTATCGCAAGAGGACCGTATCTTCTATGCTCTTTTGGAAGAAACGTGGGAAGCCATGCTCCTCGGAGATGCGCTTCCAGAAGCCTTTGCTTTGGACCAGACCGGGACGCGCCTGTGGAAAAGTTTTGACTTGGTGAAGGAGGCTCGCCAGTGCGCAGTCAAGCGTTCAGGACTGAGATTCCGCGAAGAAGAGCCAGCGATGGCCTTGCTGTTGATGACCGCTGAGCGTTGGACGGCACGAGAGTTGCTCGATGCACGTTTGGCCTCACGACGAAAGGCAGGCTACAACCCCTTCCCCCAAACCTATGATGCGAGCCTTGTCGCCCACGCAGACGGTCTGGATGAAGTGGACGGGGATGGGGAAGTTGCGAACGGTCGAAGCGACTTACGCCACCTTCCTTTTGTCACGATCGACCCGCCCGATGCCAAGGATTTTGACGATGCTGTTTGCTTGGTTGAAGCTGATGGGACTCGCACCCTATGGGTAGCGATTGCCGATGTCGCTCATTATGTCCAAGCCGGTACGAGCCTTGACCGAGCAGCATCAGCACGGGCTACCTCGGTGTATTTGCCCCATGCCGTCTTGCCGATGCTCCCTCCAAAACTCGCCGATGAATTGTGTTCCCTCAGGTCTGATGTGGACCGATTGGCGATGGTTGTGGGCATGGACCTTGACGGCGATAACGCCATCATTCACACCCATGCGTACGAAGCCGTGATTCACGTCAAGGCCAACATCGCGTACGGTGATGTTCTGAACACCGATGCCTACGACGAGATGTTGGAACTGGCGGGTATGTGGCAAGACCGTGAAATTCGCCTCAATCTCAACAATCCCGAATTACGCCCGCGCCTCCACGGTGAAAACGAACTCCGTGTTGAAGTCAAATGGCCAACCAAGGCGACCCGCATGATCGAATCCTTCATGGTCGCTACCAACGCAGCAGTCGGCCATTTGTTGGGCGGAGCAGGCGCCCCCTTGCCGTGGCGATGTCACGCACCACCCGACCGACCCGAAGTTCAGGAGTTGAATGCAAAACTGGAAGCGCTGGGGGTGGGTATCCAACTGCCCATGCCAAGTCTGCGCAAGCACGGTGAGAGTGAAACACAGGAACTGTCCAATCTTTTGGGGGACTGGGCCAACCTTGGTGGCGGCGGTATTGACCTGTCTGAATTAAAGGAAGACGACCCTGAAAACGATGTGCCTCTCTACCTCAGAGAGGTGATTGACCCCGAGGCACGAGACGGCATTCTCACCTCACTTCAGAAAGCACAAGCCAGTGCGACTTCGCTCGCTGAGACCACGCGCCGTATCGTTGACCAAGGCCTCTTTCAACTCATGACCCGCGCCAAATACAGCGAAGAAAATGAAGGACATTTTGGTTTGAATTTAGACGCTTATGTTCACTTCACCTCGCCCATCCGACGCTATCCTGACCTGATGACACATCGTCAACTCAAGGCCTTCATTCACGGCCAAGAATGGATTCATGACGAGGCTGAAACGGCTCGTCTCGCAGCACACTGCAGCGAACAAGGCATGGCAGCCAAGCGTCTTGAATGGGAATTGGTCGCAAATACCTACCACGTGCATCTGCTGCGTGGTGGTCGTATTGGCGATGATGAGAGCCCCATTCCAACCAGTTACAATGCACGCGTCACCGGCTTGCGAACACCGTGGATTTTCCTTGACCTCGCCGATGACGGTGCCGTATCGGGACGAATGCATCTGCGGCAACTTGGTGGCAAACAGCGCCTGGTGGTCGATGACTTCGGCTTGGCAGTGAGTCACGCCGAGCCCGACAACAGTGGCGACTATCCTACGGTGCTACGGCTTGGTCAGCGATTCCCCTGTCGCTTGCGTGGCTTGGACGTGTGGTCGGGGTCACTGGACCTTACGCCGGTTTAGGGCCGCACCTATTCAGCTTCGGCGTCCGTATTCGGGCCCGCCATCAGGCGCTTGGTTCCAAAGAATAACACGATGAGCCCCATTGGGAGGAAAAGATAGCCTGCAAGGTCTTCGAGGAAATCGACGGCTCCCAGAATAAACCAAACGAAGGCCATGAGGAAAAATACGCTTCCAGCAAAGGGTCCGGGTTCAGATAGGGAAGGCTTGACTACCACGTTTTGTGCTTGCCAACCAAACAACTGAAG
>QQSD01000061.1:0-8321 GCA_003602485.1 Candidatus Poseidoniales archaeon
TAATCTGTAACGGAAAGGAAAGTTCTGATGAATATCTCCAAATCCACCAAGAGGCTCATGAAGTCGGGCTCCCCTCAAACTGCACCATGCTTTTTGGGACCATTGAATCGAACAAGCAACGATTACAACACATGATTTCATTGCGCGAGCTGCAATCAAGAACTGGAGGTTTCCAATGCTTCGTACCATACCCCTTCCTTCCGGACTCAACCCGGCTTCCTGAGGCACAATTGTCAACTGGGGCAGAAATTTTGAGAACCATTGCAATATCACGTTTAATGCTCGACAATATCCCGCACATCAAAGCATATCGAATGAATATCGGGGACCATGTCGCTGAATTGGCTCTCCAATTCGGGGCTGATGATATTGATGGTACTGTCCAAAAAGAATCTATTATGCACCTCGCTGGGTCAACAGCACCACTCGATCACGACCGAAACAAATTGGCGCGACTCATTGAGGATGCAGGCTGTAGCCCGATCCTACGTAATACGACCTACACCTCCTTTGAGGAATACGAAATGGTTGTCTTACCGGCACGAAAATCGTTGCCTATGGCTCTTTGAGGTGAACGGATGGTACAAGATACTTGGACACAGACCATTGGCAGAGTCGCTTTCATTAATTGCGACCCGTTGTTTCACGACATTTCCGATGAATGGAATATACTGTCTGCCCCCCCATCTTGGCTCACCGGCCATGTTCTGCGCAAGGATTGCATCCTCGCACCAATACCAGCAGCCGATTATGCCAAACATTCGGATGAATTATACCTCTTACCCGAAATTGGAATCGGGTCACAGGGAGAAGTTGGCAGCGTTCTACTCTTTGGCGCTGTACCTCTAGCATCCATGAAGACGATTGCTTTACCTTCAGATTCTGCAACCTCGGTTGCTCTGCTGAAACATTTGATTAAGGAAAAAGGCCTTCCAATGAATTACATTCCTACGGGGCCAGACTACGATTCAATGATGGCCCTGGCCGATGGCGCTCTTTTGATTGGTGACAGAGCCCTCGAAGCAGCCAAAGAATTTCCAGAAATGGTTCAAATGGACCTCGGCCTTGCTTGGATGAACCAAGAATCCCTTCCTATGATTTTTGGCGTATTTGTTGCGAGGAAGGATACTCCCGTTGAATTATTGAGAAAAGCTCATCAGGCATTGCTAGACAATTTGGAAATGTTCGAACAAACTCCAGAGAAGAGAGACGATGTCATTCGATGGTCCATGAGGAAATCGGACTTGTCCCATGAACGTCTTGACCAGTATTACGGTGAAGTGTTTAATCGGCTCAATCAACATCATCTCGACGGATTGTTTGCATTTCTTGCAAAAGCCTGTAAATTGCAGGAAGACCCCACTTTCGCATGGTGAACCAGCGTTGGTTGTTTAATTTTTCAAACGGTGTATTCTTGAAGGTCGTGACGGTGGGGCGAATATGGACCACAAATTACCATTGGACGAAGCAGGCAACATGATTGTCCGTATCGGCCACAGCCCCGACCCTGATGATGCATTCATGTTCCACGCAATGACGACGGGAGCATTCCCTACTCCTGGCTACAATTTTGTACATGAATTACAAGATATTGAAACACTTAACCACCGTGCTATGAACCAAGACCTTGAGGTCTCTGCAGTTTCTATCCATGCCTATCCTGAAATCGCCGAACACTATGCGCTGATGAATTGTGGTGCGTCAATGGGTGAAGGATATGGGCCAATGGTTGTATGCCATGCTGGCGTTACGGAAGAGGAATCTCGCTCTAACGTCATCGCAGTTCCTGGGATGAAGACAAGCGCGTACCTTGGTCTACGATTGGCCTGGGGTGACGTGGAGGTTGCTGTTGTACCGTTTGATGAAATTATCCCTCGAATTCTCGACGGAACATACGTGAGTGGTTTGATCATTCACGAAGGGCAACTTACCTATGTGGACCATGACCTTGACGTTCTCATTGACCTCGGAAAATGGTGGAACGGGCGCACCGACAACTGGCCCATGCCTCTGGGGGGCAATGTGGTGCGACGTGATCTCGGCCAGAAGATTATGGAGGACATCACCATGTACACGAAGATGAGTATTGAATTTGCCATCCAGTCTCCCGATGAGGCCCTTGAATTTGCGAAGGCATGGGGCAGAGGTATTGATGATGAGACCAACCGGGAATTTGTAGGGATGTATGTGAATGACCGCACCATTGACTACAAAGATGAAGGAAGAGCATCGATTCGTCAATTCATTGAGGAAGGTCAAGAATTAGGTCTGATTTCCAAGGATTTTGATGCACAAGGTATGCAATTTATTGGTGCTCCAAATTCGTGATTGAAATGAAGAATGACCGCATACCTCAAGTGAGCCAATACGGTTCAGTTGACCCAGCACCTCCTAATGACAAAGGTGAGGTAGAAGACTGGACCGCAACCCTTTTTGATGAATCTGCTCCAATGTTTCAACGTATGAGGTCCGTATTTGCGTTACGCAACCACGGTTCTGACGAGGCTTGTCTGGCCTTGTGCAATGGCTTCACAAGTTCAAGCGCCCTGTTGCGTCACGAGCTCGCATATGTGCTGGGTCAGATGCAAAATAACGTAGCACTCCCCACCCTCATCACCCGCCTTGAAGATGAAAATGAGCACGTTATGGTTCGCCACGAAGCTGCTGAGGCCATGGGAGCAATTGGCGATCGCAGCATTATACCTGTCTTAGAAAAACACTCAAAAAACCCATTACCTGAGGTCGCAGAATCCTGCATTGTGGCACTTGACCTCCTTGAATGGGTGGCAAGGTCCGATTTTCAAACGACAGAATAGTGGATTCCAGTCCCCTCAAGTTCAAAGACTAGGATGATTTGGCATTAGTTGGAGCGAATCATATGCCACACGAACATGTCCAACTCGCACAGGCTCCCAATGGAGAACTTGGACCCCGCTGTCATTCATGTGGGATGCGCCTGACATTTGGGAATGCCATGGTCTTAGACAAGCACTACATGTGCTGGGAACATTATGTCGAAGTCACTGGCGCCGACACAGTCACTCAAGTTTCAGACGCTGATGAGCGCTTCTGGATGAAGCAAGAATAATACGGCTTTGTTCAAGAACCCTCAACCTCTCGTTACGATAGGGCGAAGCATATGGCAGATGGCTGGGCGAAGTTTGCACACCGGTTTGGCCAGTATTACCGTTCATCCACACTTTGGTCACCACCACGCATAAAATCCCGAGAATGGATGTTTATTCCTTTCGGAGGAGCACCACCACTTCGTCACAAATCCTTTGCGGATGTTCATCAAGTGCAGCAATTCTTATCCCAGCGCGCCATGCACTCATGCTTCTATTCGACTGCATATTGGAAACGGCCCTATGAAATGAAAATGAATGATAAATTATGGCAAGGCGCCGACCTTATTTTCGACTTAGATGGTGACCACCTTCCAGGGGTCACGGACAGAGATTTTCCAGGAATGCTTGAAGTGATTCACGAGCAGGCATGGTCATTGTGGAATGATTTTCTTGAACCCGAATTTGGATTCAAGGAAGATTACTTACAAATCACATTCTCTGGCCACCGTGGTTTTCATCTACACTACCGAGACCCTAAATTTTTCCATTTGGACTCAGAAGCACGAAGAGAATTGGTATCACACATCCGTGGTGAGGGCGTCGATGTCAAAGGCGGACTCGCTCGCTATCACGATTCTGATGCCAAGGGTTGGACCGAACGAATTCGTAACGGCATGGATGACATGATACGCTCCCTTCAGTCGATTCATCGCGGTTACGAGTCAAGTGCAGGTGTACTCAGTAGGCTTACTGAAGCACTCCAATCCCTGCAAGACCGCGAGGGAGTAACATCACAACGTTCAGCTGCATCCATACGGAAATTGGCAGAGGTCGTCGACCACGATCGTAGGGCTAAGGCGCTGAAAGATGGTCGTTTTGAAGTTCTCGGGAATTATCAAACTCTGTTCCTTAACCTCTTGAAAGCCGATGCTTCGGTTGTTCTTGGGTCAGCGGGTGAAACCGATGAGGTCGTTACCATCGATGTTCGACGACAAATCCGATGGCCAACCTCGCTGCACGGGAAATCAGGTATGCGGGTTTCAGAATTCCCCCTTTCGCGGCTTGACCCTGACGGCTCAAATCCGTATGACCCTTTGAAGGAAGCATACGTGCTTGGCATGGACGATTCCTACGAGCTCGAATGGACGGTTGATGACGCTGTGGCCCAATTTGGTACAAAGCGATTTGAAAGCAACCTAGGCGAGAAAATCAGACTTCATGAATCTGGAGCGGTGTTCCTCGTTTTGAAGGGATGGGCGAAAATTATCTGAGTGCAACTTTGGGGTGATTGAATGACATTGATTTGGTTCCGATACGCGGTAAGGTTCAAGGGTGGTTTCTGCTCCCTTAGGATAAGGTGAGTCCATTGGGTCTGCGCAAGGGGAAAAAATCCAAGGGCAAAGAGCCAACATTGCCGATGCCTAATTTGCCGATGCCACCAGGAGCACCCGCGCCATTGCCTATGCCCCCTGGTGCTGCACCTTTGCCTCCACTGCCTGCGGCTGGCCTTCCTCCCGCACCACTGCCTGCTGCACCTCTCCCTGCTCCTGAACCTCTCCCAATGCCGCCTGCCGTTACGCCAACGCCTCAGCCTATGCCTGTCAATGATTCATCCACAACCTTATCCTCAATAACTGAGGAAAAGGGATACAACGATTTGTGGGCCAAAAGGTCTGAAAAACCACTGCAACAGATTTACGGCCATATCGACAGGATCAGCAATAAAGAGGCAGGTTCTCTTCTGGATCGCTATGCAGACCGCTTTGGACATGCTCTTGACCGTGAAATCATCGTGATGCGAAAAGCAGCAATGGAAGAAAAAATAGCCGACATTCGTGATGCCCCAATGGTTGAACTTCTCGACGAGGATGTTGTTGAAGATTCATTGAGTGAACTCGAACAAGTTGAAAATGAACTACGGTCATTGAAACCACTTTATCAAGAGGCTAAATCACTTGGTGACAAGGAAGCAATTGCAGAACTAAAACCGACATTGCAAGCATTGATGGCTCGTCGCAAGGTATTGAAACAAAGTTCCGACTATGCTGATGACACGTCAACACCGATGACTGCTGCAACATCCAATGATGATGATGATATGTTTGTCAACTTTGTCTCTATCGTTGACGACCTCTTGGGTGAGCACCTCCCCGAATCCATCATCAATGCATTTGTTGCGAGTGAGGACTTTGAGATATACCGAGAAGTAATTGAATCTCCTGGGACGACCGATGATGACACAAGAAGTCTGTTCTACAATATGGTTGATGATCAATTGGGCAACATGTCTGAAGAATCTATTAATGCATTTGTCTCCTCTTCCAATTTTGATATCTACCGCCAAATCGGTGAACAGTACAAGGAAGCGTGAATGAAATGGGACTACTCGATAAAGCAGGTGCAGCCTCCGGTGGCGAAAAGAAAGAAGTAAAGAAAGCAGTCGCAAAAGCAGTTCCTAAAGCAGTTGCGAAGGCAGTGCCCAAGGCTGTTGCCAAAGAAGCGCCAAAATCAGTGGCAGCTAAACCAAAGAAGGCTAAATCTCCTAAGGCTGCAAAAGCACGTCCCATCAGCCTCGCAGATGATTACGAACTTGCATCAACTATGAACCGTCGGATTTCATGGTTGGTTAACTTCATTGTGAATTTCGGTGTTCTCTTTGCAGCGATCTTCATCGCTGCAAGTGATACCGGGATTATTACAACCATTCTCTTTGCTACCAGCGGAGCCGTCATTATCGTCAATATCATCTTCATACCGATGAAGTTCAGCCGTAACATAGGCCAATTTGTATCGAGGACAAAGTTCGTTCGCGGTGATGGCACAAACCCTTTCTTCCTCCACGGAATCTTGGTCAATTCAATTGGACTTGCATCCCTTATAGGTATTATTTTCATCGCTACACAATTTCAAAAATTAACAGATGAGAATAACACAAATGCAATCATTCTGTTTTCGTTGGGAACCATTGCGGTCATCATCTGGTTCATTGACCGCTTCCTCCGCAATGGTAGCGAGATGGGCCAGGGACTCTTTGACCTCATGTTCAAGGCTTATCTTGTCAAATATGTCCCGTCGGAAGACGAGAAAGCCACCGGTATTTGGGCACGCCTTGAGAACATGGGTAACTTTGGTGACCAACTGGTGAAGAGGACAGAAGATCGCCAGGCCAAGAAAGTCGCTCAAAAAGTATCCAAGGATTCGGAAGATTCCTCGAAATCCGACAAAGAATAATTAGGCAAGAACGAAGGTTTCTGAGGCATCATCCATGCTAGATAACCTGCGTCGCCTCAACCATGTTTTACCTTTGATTGTCCTATTTAGTGGTTTAAGTTTGACATGGATAAGTAGCGGAATCAATATTGCATTGTCCACCGTTTTTCTAATTACCACCCTCTTCTTATTGTATTTGGAGCTCGTAACCCAATTGAGTTTTCGAGCTCCAATGAAACGTAAGCCGCCCCTCAATGATTCAAACTGGACAAAGGTCAAGCATCATGTTGATGGAAAGATCATGGTAAGCCATTATTTCATCAAGAATACAAGCGCTCCAACAGTATTCATTTGTCACGGATGGACGTCAGGTTCTCAGCGAATGTTGGGGAGGGCGGAATTATTTATTCAGCAGGGATACAATGTCATTATGATTGACTTACCAGGGCACGGGGAATCGCAATCAATTACCAAATGGACCGCTGAACAAAGTTCCACCATGGTCATCGATACGCTCAATCAGTTATATGATATGCAACCGAACCTATTCAACTCGCGTATGTTGATATTCGGACATAGCATGGGTGGTTTCATTTCTCTACGATTGAGCAAGCGCAGGAAGGAATTGAAAATGCACTCTATTCTGAGTGGCTGGATTACAGAATCCCCGATGACAGGATATACAGAGATTTTCGAGGAAACCTGTAATCTATTGCGAATTCCCTCCATCTTACGACCCATTGTGCTTAAGAAATCAATCCGGCAATTCAACGCCCTCAACAGTGCGACACCCGATCTCATGTCGCTTGCTGATGTAGACTGCCCTGAATGGGGTACATTTGAGGAGCCGACTCTCCTGATACAAGCAGACCCAGATGAGCGCTTGGGCACCTCACATTATCTACGATTACAAGAAGTCATGCAAGCCGATTCTCCATCATTACTCACATCCGTATTGTTGGATGATTTAGCACATTCTGGTGCAGCAGTTCACAAAGGAAGAGATGAAGTCATACGCCAGTGGATACAGAATGAATTCTGATCATTCTTCTGCTTGAATTGCTTGTTCACGGGCGAGTTCTCTCATGTCCTCGACCTCATCAAGCTCGTCAACAATTTCCTTACCAAGCAGCGTCTCCATGACATCCTCCATTGTGATGATGCCGGAGGTTCCACCGAATTCGTCTTTGACGAGCGCAAATTGCTGCTTATTTGAGAGGAAGAGATCCAGTGCATCTTCAATGGTCTTACCCATTTGAATGGTAATAATCGGCTTCATGAGTTGCTTCAAGGTTGTGTCCCATTCGTCTCTGCTCGCTGCCATGAGGATCTCTGAACGAAGAACAAGGCCGTGCACATTGTCAATACTCTCTTCGTATACTGGTATCCGGGAGAAGCGAAGAATGTTGTTTTCATCGAGAATATTTTTGATCGTAGAATTCATTTCGAAGGAAGATACAACGACACGTGGCGTCATTTCATTCTCAACATACTTTTCCCTCAACTGTAAAAGATTGTGAATTACTGTTTCCTCATCGGTATCGAGGGCGCCACCGAGTTCTCCAAGATCTGCCATGGCTGCCAAGTCATCCCTCGTAACGGTTGAATGACTGCCCGCTGGAAGAATCGACTTCAGCATTTGAATTGGGACGGTAAGGAATACCAATGATTTGGTCATGAATGTCAATACGTATGCAGTTGGCGTACTCAATCGCTTCCAATATGCGGACCCGAGTGTCTTAGGGATGATTTCAGAGAGAAACAGGACAGCCAAGGTAAGAATGAATGATGCAAGCGTGAGTACATTATCACCCCAAATTCGTTGTACTTGCGAACCCACGCCAGCCGCCCCCATGGTGTGAGCAACTGTATTGAGCGTGAGGATAGCGGTCAAGGCGCGAACGGAATCATCATCTTTGAGATGCTCCCACATCGCCCCAGTCTTTTTCCCATCTTTGAGCAACAAACTCACATGAGTTTGAGGCATTGAAAGGACCACTGCTTCAAGTATTGAGCAGATGAATGAAACTCCAAGTGCTAAAG
>QQSD01000061.1:8473-15994 GCA_003602485.1 Candidatus Poseidoniales archaeon
CCCTTGATTTAAAATCTGTAAATCAACTCTTTTCGGAGGGTGAACCTCAAGAAGCGGAGGTGGCTGGGTAGAACGAGGGGAACGTATTGTCTGATGAACACGTCCTCATTTGCGTTGCATGGCCGTACGCCAACGGACCACTCCACTTAGGTCACGTTGCTGGGTGTTATTTGCCTCCAGACATACAATATCGGTTTGAGCGCGCATTAGGCAACCGTGTTTTGATGGTTTCTGGTTCAGACGAACACGGAACCCCGATTACTGTAACCGCCGAGCAGAATGGAATTTCGCCACAGGAGGTTGTAGATGAATACCACGAGATGAATCTTGCAGCTTTACTCAAATTAGGGTGTTCGTGGGCGACAAACGTTGATTCACGGGGCGTTGAGTACGGAGGGGCACTTTTCAACAGGACAAGCGATGCGGCTCACAAAGACAAGGTGCAGCAAAACTTCGCAGCTCTGGAAAATGCAGGCTTCTTTATCCGTAAATCCATGGAACAATATTACGAAATCAATCCCGACGGCACGGGCCGTTTTCTTCCCGACCGCTATGTTGAGGGCACGTGCCCTTCATGCAATGAAGAAGGAGCCCGTGGAGATCAGTGTGATGCCTGTGGTGCAACCTATGAATCTGTTGAACTCAACAATCCAATTTCAAAAATGAATCCTACATTTGAAGTTGAAATTCGTGAAACAGAACATTTGTTCTATCGACTGGACCTGTTCCAAAGTGCACTTGAGGAGCACGCCAAACTACGCCACCCAGTATGGAAGGCAAATGTCCGCGCCATGACCAAGCAGTGGCTCGATATGGGCCTTCGTCCACGAGCCGTAACTCGCGACCTTGCTTGGGGAATACCTGTGCCAATGGAGGGCGATGGTTGGGATGGAAAATGCATCTATGTTTGGTTCGAAGCCGTACAAGGATATTCCACGTGTGCACAAATTTGGTCTGAATTGCATGCAGGCAGCCACCCTAAGGGGCCCAAAGCGTGGGAAGATTGGTGGACTGTTTCTCAAGACGGTAAGGAGCCTCGGCACCTCTATTTCCTCGGCAAGGATAACATTCCATTCCACACTGTAATCTGGCCAGCGATTATCATGGGCCTCAATCATGTGAAAAACGGCAAAACTGCTCAGGACCCAATATCATTACCTGGGCCAGGAGATTATGCCCTTGAGGCAAACGTGCCAGCAATGGAATATTTGATGCTCGCAGGTGGACAATTTTCAAAATCGAGAAAGCATGCTGTCTGGCTACCTTCGTTCCTAGAACGCTACGATCCTGATACGCTCCGCTATTACCTGAGCATCAACATGCCAGAAAACCACGATACAGATTTCAATTGGCCTGATTTTGTTGAGAAAGTCAATTCCGAATTGATTGCCGCATATGGTAACTTTGTCCATCGCGTCCTCACACTTGGCGCTAAGCTTCCAGAGCCCACGAATGGAACCTCTCCCTTTGAGGTTTACAAGGAGCATCCTTCGCTTGAACAACACCGTCTTCATCTTGAAACGGCCATGAGAGATATCACAGTATCACTTCAACGACACAGGTACAAGGAAGCACTGCGTTCAATCATGAATGTGGCACAATATGGAAATCAAATCCTTCAATCTGCAGCCCCATGGAAGCATCTCAAAGCACCTCAAGAGGGGCATGAGGAAAGTCTCTCAACATTGGCGTTTTGCTGGAGAATTACGAGGTTTCTAGCAGTGACCACACAACCTTTCCTTCCGACCAGTGCACAACGCCTGTGGGACATGTTAGGATGTGAGGGTGATGTTGAAGATTGCACATGGAGTGATGCGGTTGACTGGAATGCACCGCTCACTTGGATACCCGGTGCTGCACAACCTCTCTTTGCACGTCTCGACCTCGAGGAGATCTTAGCGATTGAAGAAGAACTCGTTGAACATACAAGAGATGAATCAACGGAAGTCCACGGGGTAAAAGGTGGGAAAAAGAAAGGAGTGAAACAGATGAAAGAAGACATAGAAGGGATAACGTACCTCGAATTTGAAACCTTCATGAAGGTTGAATTGAAAACAGGCCACATCAAGGAAGTCATAGACCACCCGAATGCTGACAAATTGTATGTTGTCACTCTTGACGACGGCAGTGACAAGGATCGTACTATTTGTGCTGGCCTCAAGCCGTATTACTCTCCCGAAGAAATGGTGGGGAAATCTGTTGTATTTGTTGCAAACTTGAAGCCCAGAGCCCTCCGAGGTGTTCTCTCCGAAGGCATGATGCTCGCAGCAGATGATGGCAAGGGTCAAGTTAAGCTCATTACGGTTGATGGCGACATTAAAACAGGCTCAGAAGTACGCTAATCTTCCATTCGAAGGCGAACTTCGTCCATTACCTCTCTGGCAGCAGTTCGAATCGTTTCCTTCATAGATGGTAAATTTTGACGGAGATTTACACCCATGTCCTCTGGCAGGGACTGGAGATTGATTTCTACATTGAAGATGGCACCTTTGGCTGCCGCACTCGCTAAGAGACTCGCAACCCCCACATCTGTGACGGCATTCGCATTGCCAAATTTTGCAAGCGATGGTAATTTCAATAAGAGCTCCATGGAATGTTTTGCTGTTTCAAATGGCACCTCTGCTGCTCGAAGTGTGGCATTACGTATAGCAATCTTACGTTTCTGCTTTTCATCTTCCGTATCCTTTGGCATAGAAAAACATGCCATGACAGCATCAAAGGCATCACTGTCTGCTTGTGCGAGTTCACCACTTCGATTCAACAACGGTATTGCAAGCATTTGTGTATCTTCTGCGTGACTCCACCCAGTGTTCCATTTGTCACGACCTAAGGTAAGGTCACACACCATAATTGCCAATGCTGATGCTTGTCCAAGCGCGATGGCCGCTGCAGTCCCTCCGCCAGGCGTAGGAGATGAAGATGCGAGTGCAGATTGGTATTCCCGCAGAGTCATGTCCATCCAGTTCATTCGCTCACCCCCGAAGTTAACGCCCATTCAATAATTCCTGTATTGGGGTCAAAATCATGATGTGCATTGAGGCCCAAACCTTCGACTGCTGCCTCAACAAGTTTTCGTTCATCGGTTTCCTGAGGACAAAAGAAAGCTCCACTTTCTAGCATTGCATGGAGCGGAACCAAACCAACAATCTCACTACCTACTACATTGACTTCATGGTCGTCTGCAATACTCTTACATGCCATATATGCTAAATGCAATGGGCATTTTGATACATCACGAAGATTCATAGAAACCTGACTTATTCCCATTCCCTCAAGTGTGACGCCCATGCCTTGCACCATCGGCAACATTCCACTTGTCCTCACTTTAACACCAGCATCCGATTTGAGAAGACGCCCGCTGCTCCGAACAATTGAGCCGATCTTCTTGGAAACAGCTGCATCTGGTTCGTCAACATTGACATTGTAGGCGACTAATATTGAACGAGCACCAATTGTAATGCCACCAGACTTTGATACGGTTTCAGTCCATTCCCTTGCACCTGCATCGGGCATACGTGTTGTTTCTTGATGCGAAGTGGGGCCGCCAGTTAACCTTGCTTCAAGACCCTCATATTCTTCTTTTCTTAATGTTGAGAGAAGGTGCCGGTCTTGATGAGATGCTGCAGCCCCGTACAGGAATAATGGTACTTGAATGACGCTCGATACTTGGTCAACTGCTTGCCTTGCGAGGGCTGCAGCCTGTTCCATGGTCATATTACGTAGAGGGATGAAGGGGCATACGTCTACAACTCCTAAACGTGGATGTTCTCCCTGGTGTTCGCGCATGTCAAGTGTTTCGAGACTCTTGAGGATGAGAGCAACTGCACCTTTCAAAACAGGTTCTGGGGCGCCGGCAAAGGTAATGACAGTTCTATTGTAATCATGGTCTGGCTCTACACCGAGGACCGTACATCCGTCAATTTGGCGTACGGCATCAACAATGAGGTTAATTTTATTCAAATCGCGACCTTCGGAAATATTCGGTACGCACTCAACCAAAGGGCTCATCATGAAACCGTTGCATAGCAAGCAGCCTTTGAATGTTCTTTTCCGTTAAGCCTGTCAAGAATACAATGCCTCGGGAGATCGTACGGTTTTCCCTTGAGTTCGTTTCTTATCAAGCCGAGCAACAGCATCCATTACGTCAGTCTGAGTCACGGTATTTCTTCCGTCACGAATTGCAATCATACCGGATTCAACACACGTCGCTCTAAGTTCAGCCCCAGAGTATCCCTTGGTACGTTCCACAATTCGTTGAATATTGATCTTCTTGGTATTCATAGATTTGAGGTGCACCTTGAGAATTGACTTTCGTGCATCATCGTCAGGTATGGGGATTTCGATAACTCGGTCGAAACGACCAGGGCGCAGAAGTGCATCATCAAGAATGTCGGGGCGGTTGGTCGCAGCAATGATCTTCACATCTTGCAGTGCGTCAAATCCGTCGAGTTCTGCAAGCAGTTGCATGAGTGTTCGCTGGACCTCACGGTCTCCGCTCGTCGACCCATCCAATCGCTTGGCTCCGATGGCATCAATTTCATCGAGGAATATGACACTAGGGGATTTCTCTTTTGCCAATGAAAAGAGTTCTCGCACCATCCTACCACCTTCACCAATGTATTTCTGGGCGAGCTCACTGCCTACCATGCGAATAAAAGTCGCATCGGTATGGTTTGCAACCGCTTTCGCCAAGAGCGTTTTTCCACAGCCTGGGGGCCCAACGAGAAGAACACCTTTTGGAGGAACGATTCCTACCTTTTCGAAGAGTTCTGGTTTTAGCAAAGGCAATTCAATCGCCTCACGAACAGATTCAACTTGCTCGTCAAGACCAGCAACGTCCTCATATGAGATACTAGGTTTATCGGTCATCTCGGCACCGCTCACCATTGGATCCCACGCTTCGTGGAGTATCTCAATTACTGACAAACTATCTTGATTAAGGGCAACTCGAGTTCCAGGTTTCAATCGCTCAGGGTCAAGTCTCTGATTGAGCGATACCTGAAAGACGGTCCCGTTTGATGAGCGCACAATGGCGCGTTCATGGTCGAGAACATCTTGGAGATGACCAATAATCAATGGTGGCATTTTCAGAAGATTGACATTTTCATCAAGGCGCTCAACCTTTTTCCTTAGTGTTCGGATTTCTGCCTCAAGAGTGGTTCGTTCATTGATGAGTTGTTGTGAATCATCTCGTAATTTGGCATATGCTTCTTCCAAATCTTTGAGATCATCATCAGATGAATTAGGCATGCCAGTATCGTTACGTCCGACCTCGGTTCCCATTGCAATCAAGATTACCAAACGCCAACCATCTATGAACTCATTGCTTCATTGTGGTTATGATTGAACAATCAAAGGGTTCAAAGACAGTCTCCAGTCATTCACACACATGGGTGAATGTGAGTTGTGTGGTGCGGTGAAAGTTAGCGTTCGCAATGTCCGTACTGGGAAGACGGAAGTCACCGCATGTACGAAGTGCATTGACCGAATGAACCTCATGCCCAAATCAGAAGCCCCTGGTTTGGTTCAAGCCAGACAACGTACCAGTCGTCCAATGGCTCGACCAAGGAAGAACGACCTCATGACTCGTTCAGAAAAAGATCTCGCTGATGATTTTTCACAACGCATAGTGAATGCCCGTAAAGAACGTAATTGGTCCCAACAACAATTAGCAAAACGCATGGCTGAAACTGCGAATATCATTAAATCAGCAGAAAACGGAAAACGTCCAACAGATTCAGTTATACGAAAATTTGAGCGAACCCTTTCCATCAAATTGATGGTTGAACATACGCCAAACGAAACCCGGCAAGTGAGGCCTGGGCCCTCACGCGGAATGACATTTGGCGATTATCTCAACGATACGAGGTGATGTGTTGAGAAACATATCTGTCCATGCTATATGGCTTGCGCAGGATGATCCCAAAAAGAATACAGCAGTACTTTCGAGTAAACGGGGAGACCTAACGCTTCACAAAAATTTCAGGACGCTCCCGCGGAGAGGAATCATCCTTGAACCACTCTGCGGCAAGGTACTCGGACCCGAAGACCACGATGTGTTGACCCTTCAACACGGATCATTAGTCGGTTTGGATTGCAGTTGGGCACAAATAGAAACAAGTGTCGAGACAGTCATGAAACGAACACGCCTTCAACCGCGAATGCTCCCTCTACTACTTGCTGCAAATCCAGTAAATTGGGGTAAACCTGGCCGTTTAACTACTGCTGAGGCGCTTGCAGCAGCCCTTTACATGATTGGTAGGGAGGAACAAGCCAGAGATACATTAGGTGCCTTTCGATGGGGTTCTCGGTTTTTTGAGCTCAATCAAGAACCACTTGACGCCTATGCTGCTGCGAAAACCAGTGAAGAATTGGTCAACCTGCAATTTGAATTTTTTGACATTGACCGAGATGCCATCGGGGCTGATGATTCTTGAGCGGCCACCGAACCGCCCCCTCGCATCGTTGGAAGTCTGGTGAATGGACAACTGAACTAGAACCTGTTGCGAATGAATCACTTGTATCAATTTATGTCAATCAACAAAAATTGACCTCACTTCTGGCCTCGGACCAAGATTTAGAATCATTATATCGAGGGCACCTCGCAACAGAATACGAGTGCATACTGACGCGTTCAATTCCAGAATTTACAATTGAAAGAAGAGGTGGAGCCATTGAACTTCACGGTACAGTCTCCTCATTCAAGCCGAGAGTCGTTCGGGAAGGCCTCGTTACTACATCTTGCGGGGCTTGTGATCATGAACAACTGGAAAGTCTCATCGGAGACATCCCTCGTGTGGATGACCCTCCGTCGATGATTTTGATGGAGTCAATTGTGGATGCACTATCAACAATGCGTGATGTTCAGTACGGGTTTCAGGCAACGGGAGGGATGCATGCTGCTGCAATATCGTACGACCTTGGAAAACTGCCTCCTCTCGACGAAGTTTGCGAGGATATTGGCAGACACAATGCTGTTGACAAAACTCTTGGAAAGTTCCTCGCATCGGGGCATCAAACACGACCAATAGCACTCTTCCTTTCAGGCAGATGCGGATGGGACATTGTTGCCAAAGGTGCGAGGATGAATATCCCATTCATTGCATCAATTGGTGCAGCATCGGATTTAGCAATCCAAACAGCCCGATTGACGAATATGACATTGATTACATTTGTGCGCAACGAAAAAGCAGTCGTATATGGGCGTCATGAAGGTCGATTCAAACCAAAGGATTGAGAAGGTCCGCCCTTCCCACAGGACAAGGAAGTTGTTGCAATGAGGGAATCGCCAAGGGCAACAACGCCACCTGATAAAGCCAAATTGACTCTTAGAAAGCCTAAGAAGAAGGCGGCTGGCATTCCAGCAGTCCTCTCATCTGCCTATCATGGAATGACAAAAATGGGTGTTACGAAAACTGTCAAAACATTGGTTACCGTCAATCAACAGGAAGGTTTTGATTGCCCAGGATGTGCTTGGCCTGACCCAGAACATAGAACGACATTTGAGTTCTGTGAAAACGG
>QQSD01000061.1:16049-16811 GCA_003602485.1 Candidatus Poseidoniales archaeon
TCCCACCATAGCGTACAAGATCTCGCCGAATTAAGCGATTATGAATTGAATCGCAAAGGACGTTTAGCGGAACCGATGTACCTCGCTGAGGGAGCATCCCATTACAAACCGATCTCATGGGACGATGCTTTCGAGAAAATTTCAGGTGCATTGAATGCATTGCCCTCACCCAATCGTGCGGTATTTTACACGTCCGGCCGGACAAGTAACGAGGCTGCCTTTCTCTACCAAGCATTCATACGCGCCTACGGGACGAACAACCTACCTGATTGTTCTAACATGTGCCATGAAAGCAGTGGGAAGGGGTTAGGCCAAACCATTGGGATTGGAAAGGGTACAGTAACACTGGATGATTTTAATCACTCAAATGTCATCATGGTCATCGGCCAAAACCCAGGGACGAACCACCCAAGAATGCTGACTGCATTAAGGGACGCCAAGAAAAAAGGGGCACGGATTATTCACATCAACCCATTGCCAGAAGCTGGCCTCACTCGATTCAAACACCCTCAAGATTACATGAAAATGGACCTCGCTTCGACACAGCTTGCAGATCTTCATCTGCCTGTCCGCATTGGTGGGGATGCGGCGTTGCTCAAAGGATTCATCAAACTGCAATTTGAGCATGGCGCAGTTGACTCTGAATTTGTCAAGGAGTACACTTCTGGTTTCCAGTCCATGAAGGACGCAGCTCTTGCCACTCCATGGGAGCAAATCATAGAAGATTCAGGAATCTCCCGCAAGTCAATTCAAGAAGCAGCC
>QQSD01000062.1:0-51195 GCA_003602485.1 Candidatus Poseidoniales archaeon
GAGAAAACATCGCTCGTCCTTTACGAAGCTGATTCCGAAGTGACTGTTGACGCCTTCATGCCCCACAGCCACCCCGGTGGCGAATGCTATGTGGTGCTCGAAGGGGAAGTGTGGGACGAAGACGGCACTTACCCGACTGGCTCCATCGTCTGGATGGACCCGGAATCAACCCACACGCCCAAGACGCGTGGTAAGACACTCATCCTCGTGCTCTGGCCGCAAGGCGTCAAATCAGCTTGAACCGGTTCGGTTCGAACTCAAGCTTCGGCTGCAGGTGCTTCTTCGGTATCGTATTCACCGCTCGCCATCATACCTTCGAACAAGAAAGGCCCGGCCGGAACAACCGAGGCAATGAACCCGTGAATGAGGCCCGTAAAGGTCCAATGTTTGCCAACTCCCACGAAGAGCAACCCGATGAAGACAGTGAAGAGTCCACCGTGCACAGCGCCGAACAACGACACCATCTCTGGTTCACCTGCGAAATACTTCATCGGCATGGCATAGAACATCAGGATGAGGAAGGAGAAACCTTCGAGGTAGCCAATGAGCGCCACCCATTTCTTCATGCCTTAACCTCAACCATGGGCCTACTTGAACCACACGAAGGACATTCTTGGTCGTCGCTCTCAGCGTAGTCGTGCTTGCAAGCCGGACAGGTTGCTGCAAGTTCCATCTTCCCCATTGCTTCAACGGCTTCACCTTGCAGTGAGAGATAACCGCTTGCGACGTTGCCCACCGTATAGCGGCCAGCGCCACCCAAACGGACCAAAAGGTCGGGAGGAAGGGTTACGGTTCCAGTTTCGTCGATGATCAATTCACGGTCTTGGCTCAGGTTCTCCACGTCCACACCTTCACCGTGTTCGGCTACGAAGCGTCCGTCTCGAAGTTCAAGCGAGCGATTGGCAAAAGCAGCGACCTCTTTGGAGTGGGTCACAATGAGGAAGGAAACACCGTCGTTTTCGTGAAGGTCCTTGAACAAGGCCAAGACTTCACGGCTGGTTACCGGGTCCAGTGCTCCAGTTGGTTCATCCGCCAAGATGAGCCTCGGTTGAGTGATAAGAGCGCGAGAAATCGCCACTCGTTGTTGTTCACCACCGCTCAACATGGCAGGGAGTGCATTGGCTCGGTGCCCCATACCAAGGCGTTCAAGCATAGCATCAGCTAGTGTAAGCGCTTTCTTTGACGAAACACCTTGATGGCGAAGTGGTTGCGCAACGTTGTCACGTGCATTGAGGTCAGGCAGGAGGTTCCCTTCTTGGAAGATGAAGGAGACCGTTTTCTGACGCAATTCAACAAGTTCCTGACCTGTCAGTCGCGTCATGTTCTTGCCGTCCAAACTAACCGAACCAGCGCTTGGTTTCATGAGGCCACCGAGACACTTCATCAGCGTCGATTTTCCAGAACCCGAGGGCCCAACTACGGCAATGGCTTCCCCTGCTTTCATATCGATGTGGAGGCCTCTCAATGCCACGACGTTACCGTCTTCGGCTTTTGATTCGTAAACATGGTACAGGCCATCAGCATGCAAAATTGTCGTATTCATCTTTACTCCCCCTTCAGCACGCTGGCTAAATCTGCCTTCAACGCACGACGTGTGGTCACCAAGAGCGCCACTACAACCGCAGCAAATACTGCGAGTGAAACCATGATGATTTGAGTCCACGGATACACGAGCGTCCTCTGGATGGTGGTCGTCGAACCACCAAATATCTGGAAGATGAAGCCAAAGACGTCAAAGAATCCGTTGAAGGACAAGGCCAGTCCGACACCCAATACAATACCAAGCGCCATTGAAACCATGACAATCGACAAAATCTCAAAGAGCACCAGTCGAATGATCTGAATTGGAGATGCTCCGATAGCTTGCAGCACTGCAAGTTCCTTCTGCCGTTGGCTCAGCACCAGTGAAAGGAACACGAAACTTGAGGCGACAGCAGCGACGCTGGCGACAACAAATTGGAGAGAAAGCAAACCAGGAGTTCCGAAAATCAAGCCACCGTTTCGCTCCACTTCTTTGTGCGTGCTCGCCCAGTCTTGGACATTGGAAACACGGATATCGGCAGAGAGTTTGGAGCCCAATGCTTCGAGTTCTTCGTCCTCAACTCCAGCAACGTCAACAATCCAAATCGTGGAGGTGAAATTGTCAGCAGCGTCATCGCCTACCAGTTCACGCCATGCGGATTCGCCAATGATGACGGACCCTGAGGCGGTAGCCGAATTTACTCCGGGAATGAATTGATGCGTTCCAAGATAGAAGAGGTCGGTGGTGTACGATGTGGTGATGATTCGCACGGTGGTGTCTGCGAAAAAGAGGGAGGCGCCCAATGGAGGTGGAACCTCTGAAGGTCCAGAGACACATGAGGTCTCATCTGCGGCCGAACCGTCAGGGCATGTTGCATTGGTTAGAACGGCTTGTGAGAGGTCAAAGAATCCAAAAGCCCCCTCAAGGTTAGCGTCGGTGAAGTCAGTACCTTCCAACGAACCACCCATGAAATTCACAAGCACTGTATTTTGTAAGTTTGCACCTCTGAAGTTAGCATAAGAGAGGTCGGTATCAACGAGGATGGATTCGCTGATATTGCTTCCAGCAAAGTTTGCTCCCGAGAAGTTGCTTTCAGAGAGATCAACACGTCCGATGTCACGGCCGCTGAGGTCTTGGCCAGTGAGGTTGAGGCGTGACCAATCGCTGTCCATCAAGAGCGTATAAGCATCGAACAAGGCCATCGGATCCGATTCGCTTGAACCGCCCGTTGTGAAATTGAACTCAATCTTTTCCCATACGAAAGTGATGGTCTCTGATTTCTCATCGCTTGGTTTCAACAAAACATCGTCCAGACGATTCTCATCGCCACCGCGCCCTGAGCCCGCCAAATCAAGAGAGTAGGCTGCATTTTCACCAGCACTGAAACCACCAGATGTGTAGGCTGTGAGAGCTGCTGCAGTATCTTTGCCGGGAAGTGCCTGTTCATCCCACCGTAAGACGTCCCGGTTATTGTCCAGGAGAACATAAGTTTGAAGCGCGTCGCCGCCGTTGTTGTCGGCTAAAGCGATTTCAGGTACGCTGGTCGCAACCGGCGTCACACTGTTGCTCGTGAAACCGTTGACAAGAGCCAACATAGCGCTTTCATTCATCGGTTGTTCAACCGTGATTTTGAGGTCCGAGCCCACGGTTGCGTCAACCGTCTTTTCGTCCACCAGAGTGCCCGTGTATCCTTGAACAGCTGCGAGGGTGACGATGGACAGGGTAAGCAGCATGATGACTGCCAAGCGATTCACGGATTCGGCAGAACCCGACCCTTTGAGGCCGCGCTTGACGTCCTTGAGCAAGGGGGTTCGACCCAAGATGAGTTGCATGATCTGTGGTCCACGAGCGCCAATGCGACCGAGCAAAAGTGCCCCACCAATCCACAACGCGAAGGGGCCAAAGATGTTGATGAGTCCTTCAAAGAAGAAGTTGGAAACGATACCGTCTTCGCTACCGTTTGCTTCAAGCCACGTATCTCCCACTGCAAGCATTCCAAAGAGGAAGGCCATCCAGTGAAGCCAGCGCTTGGGTTCGGCAGCCTGGGCAGTCTTGCGAACACCCTCTTCAATTTCAAGTTCAATGAATTGGCGGGCTCGACTCCGCCCGAAGAGCAGTGCCAAACCGAGAGTCGTGACTGCAGTGAAGATGGTCGAGCCGATAGAAAGCGTCGGATTGACATCAAAGTCACCGGTTCGGAATTCCATGAAGCCAACTGCCGATAGCACGATTGGAACAGCCAACATCGCCAACAAATAACCTGCTAGCCAAGCCACTGACGACATAACGAAGAGTTCCAACAACACCATGCCTTGCAAACTTTGACCGTCTGCTCCGATGACCCGATGGATGCTTACCTCGCGGCGTCGTTGCTCAAGAGAGAGGACCAAACCATAGATGAGAACGGAGATGGAGAGGAACACGATGGGAATCATGATGATATAATCGAAAATTTGAATCAAGCCAAGGAAGATGTTCAGGAACAGGATTGTTCCGCTGATAATATCGGTGTAATAGAGTTCGACCCCTTCGTCGGTATAAGTTCCCTCTTGGACCTGTGTGCCGAGGGACTCAAGCCATTCAGCAGCATCAGCAGTTGATGAGGTGGGGAGTGCTCCCCGGTCGATGGTCAAACCGAGGTACATGTGGTCGTTGTCCATCAAGATGCCACGCTGCCCTTCAGTCAATACCTCCCACGTAGAGAAAATCGGATTGAAAGGAAGTGTTGGATTTCCAAAGTCCCAAGGTTCGTAAATGCCCATCACGGTTAGATTTTCTACCGTCATCCACATTCGACAATAGATCATTTCGTTGTTCTCGGGCGTAATTTCACCCGCACAGTTGTCTTCAGTGACCGTTCCTTCAAGGATAGTGGACTCGTCCACTACATATGCAAAGGTAAGGGAATCAAGCACGTCCCCAACATTTGCTTGGGCTTCGCTTGCGATAGTTGAGGGCAGAATAATACCGCGATTTTCTGTCATGTTTTCGGGCGTAGGCCATTCACCTGAACCCGCAATGATGCTCGGTTTGTATCGTTCAGCAAGTACACCATCAAACGCTTCTTCTCCATAGAATCGAATGGCTCGCTGGTCTGAAATCGGTGGACCTGCTTCTGCAGCCTCGGGATAGTCAAAGGTCACGTTGGACCAGTATGGATTGGCATCGTCGGTTATTGCTCGCATCTCAAGAGGTTGAGCGACAACGAATTCGATATTGAACAACCCTGCGCTATGGATACCTTGCCGTCCGAGGACAAGTGTACAATCGTTGAACTGTGAAAATTCATCGAGGAGTTCGTCGCATACCTCTACCATAGTAGATGTATTGTTTGACCAACCACTGGCGTTTTCAACAGGTGTGCGCGCATATTCGATTTTGGCATCGATGGGTTCAGATTTGAGTGACTCCTCAAAGAAGAGTTGCGACAATCCGACTCCATAAGCGAGAACAGTGGTGATGACCAGTGAGGCGAGAAACACACCGGCAATAACTGCCAAGCCGCGTTCTTTGCCACGCCATGCACCCTGTCCTGCAAGCCGAAGGCGGCTGGGCAGTTCCATGGCTCGGTGCTTGAGGCGCCCCATACGGGAACGACCGACTGAGAAGTCAGCCTCTGTCAAACCGTCTTGACGTTGGCTCATTCTTCTTCGCCCCCTTCGTCTTCGTCAAGTCCCCATGCGGACCTGATATCGGAAGCTTCGGTTCGACCGTCGTTGAGCAACAACATGCGATCGGCATTGGAGGCCAAATCAGGATCGTGAGTAACCATAAGAATCGAAATGGGGTTGTCCTGGTCATGACAGAGTTCCTTGAACAATGCCATCACTTCTTTGCCACTCGCAATGTCGAGATTTCCAGTTGGCTCGTCGGCAAGTAATACTGGGCGGTTACCTGCAATGGCCCGAGCAATAGCAACGCGCTGTTGTTGGCCGCCTGAGAGTTGGTCAGGAATGAAATGCATCCTGTCACCGAGGCCAACCTTTTCAAGAGCAACCTTGGCTGAATCTTCGGCTTCAGAAGAAGGCATTCCAGAGAGCTCAAGGGCCATTGCGACGTTATCCACCGCTGTCAGATTGTCGAGCAGGTGAAAATCCTGGAAGATCCAGCCTACCAATTCGCGACGAACATCTACAACGTGAGAAGGCCCACGCAACCCATAGGTTCGCTTACCGAGAGTGATGCTTCCTTGGTCCCCGGCTAAGAGGCCGCCAATGATGTTGAGCAACGTCGATTTACCCGAGCCAGAAGGTCCCATCAGTGCGACCATCTCGCCTTGTTTAATGCTCATATCGACGCCCTTGAGGACTTGCAGTTTGTTGGAGCCAGACCCGAAAGCCTTCGTGAGATTGGTAACTTCTAGCATGTGTATTCCTCGCAGGTTTTTTCCAAATTGACATCAATATTCATCTGTGAAAGGGTTTCTTCCGCCTCAGAAGGTTGTGAAATTGCGCGTGGTATGCACCAGAAATAGTTGTTCAACAATGTTATTGATGCTTTCAACTGTTAGCATTGCCTCACCATTCTTATCTAAACTCCGAGGCTTTGTATATCAATTCATGTTTGGGCATCCCACTCAGTGAGATGAAAATGAAAGGTTTGAAAGGTTGAACGAAACGCGTTAAACCATGGGTGACAGCAACATCCCGGAGTCCTCTTCACGAGGTGGGGAATTAGTGGGTGGGTTATTTTTCTTCTTCTTCGGCCTACCGTTTACCAGCGTACCGTTTATTTTCATGAACGATGTGGGATTTTCTTTTGATGGTGAAACTCTTTTTATTTGCATGTTCTCAATCCCGTTCCTCATGGCTGGCCTGTTGGTTCAAGTTTTGGGCATCAACAGCATCTATGGAGGCCTCACTGGGAAAGTCCTGTTGCGCAGGGGTAAGATGAATCAATTTGACGATGAAGATGACGAAGATGTTGATGTTGGATACCACAATGCCACGTTGGCCCACAAGATCTCCGACGTCTACCCGTCATACGAAGAATTGCAACGCCAGATTCATGGACAAAAAGACGCATCGGCTGAGGCTCCATCCGACAATGAGGCCCCTGAAACACAACCGGTATCAGCCGACCCCGACACTGGAGCCTTCTGGAGTCTTTCAGACCAAGATGAACCTCAGGCTTGAAGGCGTAGGTGCTGTGCTCGCATCATCCTCGAAAAGAGCGGTGGTAACAGAGCGAGCCAGAACATACCGTAGTATCCAAAGGGGAGTTTTGGAGCATCATCGTGAACATCCAAACGGTGAAAGGGCGTACTTGATTTGAGATGATGCGAGGGGTGAAGAGGCAGCTCAAGAAGCGTCCATCTGGATAAACGATGTCGGCTTTCCCAAGCATGAACCGCTTGGGCTCGCTCATCCTCACCACGACGAAGTCCATGATGTTGGATGTAATTCACAAACTCGAGGAGATACACGGCCACTGCTGCTTGAAGGATGCAAGCAAGCAAGTAAGGCCAACCAATAACGGTGAGAGCAATCAACCAAATCCCTTGCAGAACCAAGACGTTGCGGGTATCGATTGGCCGTGCACGATAGGCTCCAGCCACCTGACGAGGAATCGTTTGTAGGAGATGAGCATAGATGCTACGGCCCCAGGGCGATGAGGTTGGGTCAACATCTCGAGCCCAGTGTCTGTGATGGGTATGGTTGTGTTCGGTTGTAAAGTGCAAATAAAGCACGGAGAAAAGGGACAAGCGAGCCGTCCACCAGCTGGCGGATCGAGGGCGTCGATGCCCTAATTCGTGAGCAGAGACGATTCCCGATGCGCCGTTACTGAGGCCCGCAGAGAGAATGCCAAGGAACATCATCTGGTCCAAGCCTTGAATTGAGACTCGCCAGAGCAGGACTGCGAGCACAACGGGCACACACAAGGCATGCAGGTGAGCGATGGTGCTGTGTGCTCGACCTTCCTGCAGGGGTTGTGTTTCAGAAGACTGTCCGAGTACGAGTTCCACGAGTGGGTAAACGACGAGAAGCAGCAGCAGGGTTGCCCCCATCCACCAACCACCAAGGTACAATCCTAGAAGCGTCACACCAGGTGTAAACAAGCCCCAAAGATGCGGTACCCATCGAGCCTTCATGGAATGCACAGGATGTGCATCTCATGTAAAGACTGGCGTCACTTCGTTGCGAAGCGACGGCGTAGGCGACCCATGAGGGAAGGGCGGGAAAAAATACCACTGCGGTATACTTGCTTGCCCATTACTTCATCAACGTAGGTTTCCAAAAATTCATCCATATTCATTTCCTCCTTTCAAAACATCAACCGATCGTGTGGGATTTCAACTACAGGTTTTCGCTGAGGTTTCATGGGCCCGCCGAAGGTTTCTGTTCTTCATATTGAATGTGGTCGGCGCCCTATATCAAGCAGCGGTGAAAATGCCAACACGGAGATGTAGAAAATAAATTAGGTGTTGCAAAAAACACCATCTTGTGAAAGGCGCCTCAACGTGCAGCAGGGGCAGTTCACTTCCGGGTTTCAGCCACGTCAAGCCGATATTCATCATATACTTCCTTGAAAAGTTGGATATCACCTTCAAAACTCTCGGGTGGCAAAGGACCGAACGAGAAGCGGAAGAATCGGTCGTATGGCGTTTCATAACTGATGTCTTTTGAGTGAGGTCTTGCCATATCACAGTCTGAAGCGCACAAGATTGCTGCTCCACGTTTGAAGAGGCGCTTGTTCAACTCACCGCTGGTCATTCCTTCTGGAAGTTCAAGCCAGTGGTAAAATCCACCGTTGCCCGTGAAGACACCTAAGCCCATCTCTTCGAATGCTTTTCCGTACCGCTCTCGTTGCCACGTATAATGTTCTTCCACGGCCTTTCGCGCCTGCTTCACACGACTTGGTTCTAAGAGTTCGACAGCATAGTGTTGAGATGGATGGCTAACACCCCCCATCCCGAAACTCGAGTAATTGGCGAGGGTCTCGATATTGGTCTTACTCGCGACAATCCATCCTATCCTGATTCCCGGTGACTGCAGCCCCTTTGTGCAAGCACCCGAAATGAACACGTTGCTGTTGTCCAAGTCTCGTACGTACTGAATACCACTGACAGAAGGCGAATGGAACATTTCGTAGGCTTCGTCCAACAAAATTCCATTTCCAGGTCGTTCTGCAATCTCGATTAATTCTCGTAATTCATCTCCCGACCGGGTCTGCCCCGACGGATTTTGTGGGTTGGAAATGACAGGCATGAGACAGGCACCATCATCCAAGCCCTCACGGCTGTAATACTCTGCATTGCTCGGGTGGAAATTATTCTCCTTCGTGAATGGAACGATTTGATGCTTGGTACTCGTCTGTTCCAAAATATCGAGATAAGCTGGCCATTCGATGTTTCCAATGCTAACGTTGACGTGTTCCTTGAGAAATGCCATCACGGAATAGATTCCAGGCCTTCCACCTGCGAATACCATCACGTTTTCCGGTGTTATGCTGGACCCGTAATACGAGTTATAGTAGTCCACGATGGCTTCACGCAAGGCAGGATGCCCCCAAGCCTTCGGGTAAAACCGGTCTTCTGGAGTGACTTCAACGCTTGACGGGAGCGAGGGTCCTCCGAATTTCTCCAGTGGTGTGGTCAGAGGAAAACCCTGCGACCATGGATGGGTACCTTCCGTACCCATGAAACTCCCGAATGTATCTCTGAAGGCATAGAGAGTTTCGTAGATCCCCATCGGAGGACAGTTGTCAGAGAGAAAGGATTCCACTTGCCCGTTTTGCTGGCCTGGCATGACCCCCTCAGGGAGCAACCATTTTTGAGTTTCACGCTCCGAAATACTCAATTTCAGATAGGACATCAACAACTTCTTTGCTCAAAATTTGGGTGAGGTTTTGACCGCTTTCATCGGACGAATACGGACTGCTTCGAGTAAGAAATTAATCCAAATAAAAAGACACCCGATGAACAAGGATGAATTCAATGCAATGTACTCGGGGAGTTCGACGGTCGCCCACGGGTCGTCAACCGCATCAGCATACTGGCTATCCAGTTCAGAAAGGATGGCTGGAGTGATCCAAATCAAAGCTATGAAGAAAAAGGCGACAAAACCCATGACCTACCGCATCAAAAAAAACACTCACGGATTCGTCTGTTCCAATTCTAGTCATGAGGTGGGCTTTGTGAAGCAATTGATATTCATTTCTCATGGTGGGTTTCATATCGTAAAAGCCAGCCCCCTAAACATCCGAGCCACACTCGACCGGACCGACGTCCAACCGTAGTATCTGGCTCCAGGAGTGAGCCTCATGGCCGGTATGGACCCCCAACTCAAAGCCAAATTGCAAAAACAACGCTACCATATCGTTGGTGAGCACGGTGGCGTGAAAACATGCCATTGGACCAAAGAATCTCTGCTTCGAGACCGGCAGTGCTACAAGGGAAAATTCTACGGTGTTTCAAGCCACAACTGCATGCAAATGTCGCCAGTGGTTGACCAGTGTAATCTCGCCTGCACCTACTGCTGGAGAGAGCCACACATGGACACCTTAGAACTCACCGACCAGGACCCGTTGGAGCTGCTCTACGAGTCGGTGCGTGCTCAACGTCGTCTTCTCTCGGGCTTTGGTGGCAATCCTAAGGTCCCACGAGAAAAATGGCTGGACGCTCAAAATCCAAAGCACGTTGCTATTTCCCTCAACGGTGAGCCGACGCTCTACACGCGACTTTCGGAATACATGGACCTGTGCCACAAGCACGGTATGACCACCATGCTCGTGACCAACGGTACACTGCCCAAGGTATTGGAAAAACTTGACACCCTGCCAACCCAGCTTTACGTATCGGTTGATGCCCCTAACAAACAGGTCTTCGATGACGTGTGCCGGCCGAAGTGGAACAGCGGTGCGTGGGACCAATTTGAGAAAACCATTGACCTTCTTCCGTCCCTTGATACCCGAATCGTTGCACGCCATACGCTGATGAAAGGCATCAACATGAGCGACGAACACATTCGTCAATTTGCTGCCCTTGACAACCGCGCAGACCCTGATTTCATCGAAAATAAGGGATATGTATTCGTTGGCCACAGCAGAGAGAATTTGTCTGTTGAAAACATGCCAAGTCACGATGACATCATGGAGTTCTCAAGCAAAATTGCCCCTCTGACCCAACGAGAGGTTCTCTCCGATTCTCGCCCGAGCCGAGTTGCTCTGGTAGGCCGTGAAATTTCGCCGATTCCAATTCCTGAAGCAACGATGTTCTTCCCCGAGGACCTCGGTATTGCGCCTCCGGTCAAGCACTTGCCCATGGCATCCTAATCGTCGGATGGCAAGCCAATGAAGTCGGAAATGCAACATCTACAAGATATCGCTTCATTCAACTTCAACAGTGAGGGTATCCGAAGCTCGCTTCATCTGTTGACCCCAATTATCGACCGCACCAATTGGCTCCATCATTCAGTTGAAGGTTGTCAAAAGTGGACTCAACCACACCTACGAATCGTGGCTTTGATGAGCGTCAAACCGCGCTTTGAAAAGCATCAATCACCGTTTGGTCTAACTTTTCCCAAGGGAATGTTTGTCCTTCAGGTCGGCGGCCAAAATGCCCACCTGCGGCGGTGGTTCCGTAAATCGGGGCAGCCAATCCAAGATCCTTGATGATGTGGCCTGGTTTGAAGGAGAAATGGCTGCCGACGAGGGTAGCGATGGTGTCGTCAGAGAGTGCGCCGGTTCCAAAGGTGTCAACACGAATACTCACCGGGTCAGCCACTCCGATAGCATAAGCAAGTTGAATTTCGCATTCTGTCGACAGACCTGCTGCGACGACGTGTTTTGCTGCCCAACGAGCAGCGTAGGCGGCAGAACGGTCGACCTTGGTGGGATCTTTTCCAGAAAAGGCACCGCCGCCGTGTCGGCCACGGCCGCCATAGGTATCAACGATGATTTTTCGTCCTGTCAATCCGGCGTCGGCATAGGGGCCACCCGGATCGGCAAAGCGCCCTGTAGAGTTGATGTGAATCGTGGTTTTGCCTTCAACCATTAACGAGGAGGGTACCACAGGTCCGATGACGTGGTCAATGACCTGTTGACGGATGTAGGCTTGTTCAGCCTCTTCCGAACCATGCTCGGCAATCATGTCCTTGTGCTGGACTGCGATGACAACGTTGTCGGCGTAAAGCGGCTGCCCGTCGCTGCCGTGCATGAGCGTGACTTGCGATTTTGCATCGGGACGGGCCCAAGGAAGGGTGCCGTCGAGTCCAACCTTGCTGACTCGTCGAGTCAGCGCTTGAGAGAGCGCAATAGCAAGCGGCATCCAGCGGCCTTGGTGTTCAGGATAGCCCTCGGTTTCGTTGCAGGCATACCCGAACATCAGTCCTTGATCGCCGGCCCCCTGATCGTCGATGGATTGCACCACACCTCGGTTGATGTGAGCAGACTGGCTCGTGATGAGTTCAGTGACCTCGCAAAGTGACTCTGAGGTGGCATCCATGCCAATGCCATGAGAGGTGTAGCCGATGTCTGCAGCGGTCTTGCGGGCAATGGCAATGTAATCAGGAGCGTCAACCCCAGCAGCGAGTTTCACTTCGCCAGCAAGCACGATGTGAGAACGGTCTTCACGGCCCTTCACGAGGGTTTCAACTGCCACCTTTGCTTTGGGGTCAAGGGCGAGGCATGCATCAACGATAGCGTCGGAAATAGCATCGCACAATTTGTCAGGGTGGCCTGCAGCCACCGATTCCGATGTGAACAACCATTCTTGCGCCATATCGTGCCCCTGTGTCCGCCTCTATTCAAGATTTTTCGTATCGACCATCAGCCCACCCAAAACGAACTCACCTGAAGCGCTCATCCATCCCATTCAGTGGATGAATACGTTGAAGAAGAGAGCAGCAAAGCGGTACTTGATGGGCTTGAAGGCTTCGTTTCCGTACCGAGCCTTGCGTTACGGTCTGCGACTCCCTGGCCGTATTTACTCCACCTACATCACGGAACCCATCATCAAGCGATGGATCAAGCAATCCGAGTTAATGGTGTACGTTCACGACCCGAAGCGAGGGCTGCTAAGGCCTGTTCTTGAAGGTCAGCGGCTCAAGTGGACTTTGAGGGAAAACCTCTCTGTTGATGCGACCCACTGGCTGGACGTGATTGAACCCCTCCTCACCAAGCAGGACATCGTCTTTGACGTTGGGACGAACATTGGGACCATAGCAAACTGGTTGGCCAACCGCACGAAGCATGTTCATGGGTTTGAGCCTCACCCCGAGAATATTGAAATGACGAGGGACCAAGTTAAACTTCGAAAAACAAAAAACATCACCCTTTCACAACTCGCCCTTGGCAAAGAACCAGGTACACTTCAGCTTCACGTCAAAAATTTCCACGGCCACCATTCCCTCGGGAACACAGCCGCTGGCCCCACGGTTGAGAAGATTGACGTCGAAGTCGACACTGTGGACCGTTATTGCTCAACCCGCGGGATTGACCGAATTGATTTTCTCAAAATTGATGTCGAAGGTTTTGAAGACGACGTGCTCAAAGGAGCTACCTCCATGTTGAAGGACCACAGAATCGGATTTGCCCTGTTTGAACTTCGACATTCAATTCTGGCTTCCATCGATAAACATTCCAAGGACATTTTCACTCCACTGATCGAAAACGGCTACTCAATCTTCACCCTTGACGGAAAAACACTTGCCACCGACGAGTTAGAGAACCCACCGGATGCAGATTATTTGGCAGCAGTCAACCCCGCAGAGCTCGTGCCCCACTTAGGCACGTCAACGGCGCCCGTCTGCTAAATCCTGTGGATGGCCTTCAGTAGGCTCAAGATACAATCTGTACCACACATTTACCCTTCGCACGACCAGAAAACGAGCGATTGAACGCCCCTTGCCAACCTTCTTTGGAATCTTCTGAATGGAAGTCCCAAACACCATCGAGCACAGGCTTAATCACGCCGCTTTCAAGATGGCCTGCAAGCGTTGAGAGGTCTTCTTGACTTGGTGAAAGGAAAAGGTAATTCCAGTCTGCATTCTTAGATTGAGCCGCTTTGTACTCCTTCCGCTTCGCTCTACGTTTGACGAAGAGTTTGAGAATCCAAGCTGTTCCGCCTATGCGACGCAGTTCCTCGAGAGTCGCCATGCCCGCAATGGTTAGGATGCGTCCACCATCTTTGACGATCTCCGTCATCTTGAGACTCTCCGCAGTCGTATCGAAACAGACGTCAAATTTCTCTGCGTTCATTCCGCCATAGACTTCCTCGAATCTCGTAGTCTTGTAGTCAACAACCACGTCTGCTCCGAGGTTCTTGCACAACTTTTCTTTCTCACCATTTGATGCAGTCGTGACGACAAGGCGAGCCTTGAAGACGTGCTTTGCAAGTTGAATCGCCATGGTGCCAACACCGCCTGCTCCTCCAGAAATGAAAATGGAATCCCCTTCCTTGAGTCCAGAGGCTTTGAGCGCCTGGAGAGCTGCCATACCAACGAGTGGAATTGACGCAGCTTCCTCAAAAGTGAGGTTTTCTGGTTTTAGTACGACATTGGATGTGTGAGCAGCGCAATACTCTGCCATCGCTCCTCTGTACCAAGGGGTTTTCTTTCCATCCTTTTCGCTTCCAAAAAGACGAGCAAAAACGTGTTGGCCCACGGAGAATTTGCCTTCAAGGTCCGCTTCTTCCACAACACCGGCCACATCATAACAAATCACATGGGGGAAGGTTGCCACGGGGATGACCATCTTGAAATCGCCCGAGAGCAATCCTTTGTCGACCGGATTGATGGCCGCTGCGTGCACTTTGATCACGATGTTGTTTGAGGCATCAAAGCCGTGCGGGTAAGCCACGCTCGTTTTCTTCAATTCGGAAGGTTTTCCATATTTTGAGAAACCGATTATGTTCATTTTTTTGCCGCTTGGGTGTGCCATCATAACCCAGCCTAAGGCCTTGTGTATGTAAATTAAAAAGGGACGAAGGTGTTCTTTTGTAACAATGTTGTAACCTGTTCCTTAATAACAAAATGATACTTAGAAATTCCATGTCTCAGGTACAATCACAGCGCATGGCTTCCATGTGCGATTCAGCTCGTAGCCATGTTGATGATTTACTCGTTTTGCTATCAAAATCGAAAATGCTCAATATTCTCTATGTGATGAATTGTGATCCTACGCCGCTACGCTTCTCTGAAATCAAAAAGAGAGTGAATTCTTCTTCGACAACAGTTGCCAGACGATTGGGAGAGCTTGAAGTCCATGGACTCGTCACCCGCACTGCTTATGCAACCGTCCCTGCTACTGTCGAATATACCCTTACACAAGACGCCGTAGCACTTCAGCCCAGTCTTGAATCCATGTTTGAATGGGTGCTGAATCGAGCAGATAGCTCTGTCTGAATCCGAATCGAACACGATGAAACAACACTAGGAATGGCGTCATCCACAGGATGACGTCTTAGATTCAAACCTTCGGAGGCACCCATTGTGCATGTTCAATGTGAGCCGGTTCTGGCACAACTTGGGTTGCGTTGAATTGAGTGAAACGGTCTGAGAGCCAAGAGAACCATTCAAGTCGAGTTTCACCATACTTCTCACGCTCCGACGTGATGAAGGCTTCACATTTTTCATGACAAAAGGTCACCAACCCGGAATAAAGGTCGTAGACGAGATAGAAATCAAGGTCACCGCGATGAACCAATGCTCCGAGACTTTCCCAAGTGGTCATTACACAGAGGACGTCTGGCCAATTCTCTCCGTGATGCGCCTTGAATTTCTCCATTGAATCAAGGTCCTCGGGTTGTTCGGACAGTTCGACAATACCAGCAATGAATCGAGGCCGTTGGAGGTGCTCAGAAAGTGAGAGGGCTGCTGCACTGTCTCGACTTGCCTTCATTTCACGGATTTGAAACCATGAATATACGGCTGCACCCAAGATGGTGATTAAGCCCAGAATTTCCGCATAAGAGGCTGCAGTATCCAAATTCATTGCCCAATACCAAGCCGAGGGGGGATTTTGTGTTTCGGGTTGACAAAAATTAGTCGATTGAGACGTACCCACGTCAGTTTCTTTGAGAATTCCAAATCCAAGCGTGCCAACACTCAAGACCGTGCGAGGAATGTGGAAGTCATGCCTGAACCGGGGATCGATGCCGACATCCGGAAGGCACGAACTCTTCCGTCAATCTATTACACTGAACCCTCAGAGTTTGAGCGCCTTAAGAGCGTCTTCAAGAATTGGCAATTTGCTGCTCACAACTCCGAACTTGAGGCGACTTCATTGATGCCCCTTGACCACTTCGAAACCATTACCGGAGATTCTGTTATGCTCCTACGGGACCAAGAAACTCGTTGTCTTTCGAACGTTTGTACGCATCGTGGAATGCGCCTAGCACTTGAGCCGTGTAACAAAAAAACACTTCAATGCCGCTATCACGGTCGAACCTTCAACCTCGATGGTACGCTCCGCCATATGCCTGAATTTGAACAGGTTATCGGCTTTCCAAGCGAGGCAGATAATCTCCAACAATATCCGCTCAAACGCTGGATGGGTATGTATTTCACAGCCCAAGAGGATGTCCCAGACCTACCATGGAAGATGCTCGAAAAACGGTTGGGCTTCCTTGAGCCCGAAACCTTCAGGCATGACATAGGTCGCAACCGTGACCACACTGTTGATGCTCATTGGCTGCTCTATGTCGACAATTACCTGGAGGGTTTTCACATTCCTTACGTTCATCCAGAATTGAACCAAGCATTGGATTATTCAGGGTATGTTACTGAGACTTTTGACGGAGGAGTACTACAAATCGGCAAAGCCGTAGAGGGAGATGTCAAGTTCGAATTGCCACCAGGTCACCCCGATGAAGGGCAAGACATCGCAGCATATTACCTGTGGTTATTTCCAAATATGATGTTTAATTTCTATCCTTGGGGGTTGTCCGTCAACATCGTGATGCCAGTATCACATAAGCAATGTAGAATTCTCTATCGTGGCTATGTCGGCGATGCAGAACTTGCAAGCCAAGGCGCAGGTTCCGTCCTTGACACCGTCGAGGACCAAGATCAGTGGGTGATCGAGGAAGTCCAGAAAGGAATGACTTCAAGTGCCTACCATCGAGGCCGATATTCACCTACTCGAGAGCAAGGTGTACATCATTTCCATCGGATGCTTAGCGAATTTCTAGAGACACTCTAGCCGATAAAGGAATCCTGTCTTCTTCATTCACAACGCTTCTCAATTCGATGATATAATTTGCTTGTAGAGCTCCCCACTCGCTCTCAGCGTACGTTCTTGAGTCTCAAAATCAACGTGGTACAGGCCGAACCTCATTGAATAACCTTCGGCCCATTCAAAGTTATCCATGAGCGACCAGTGATGGTATGAACGAACGTTATAGCCGTCCTTCATCGCCTGAGAGAGGACCCACAAATGGCGTTTCAAATGCTCGGGGCGCAACGAGTCATCAGCATCAGCTACACCGTTTTCAGTGATTTCAATCGGTACGCCCATGGGTGCGAGGAACTCAATGGCGCGACGTAGGCCCTCAGCATACATGGGATACCCAAACTCGGTAGCCACCTCTTGCTCCCTCTTTGGAAATTTCAACTTCCGAAGGGAACCGATGGACAGCCCCGTCAACACGTGAGTGTAATAGTTGAGACCAACGAAATCAAGTGAACGCTTTGCTTCAGGAATCTTAGTGAAGAGCATCTTACCCTTCGTAATCCCGCTGCGCCATGCTCCGTTCCAGAACCATTCAAGCAATCGAGACAGGGGCCAATCAATCGGACTCCAACGGTTGTGTGGGTCAAATAAGGTGACGTTCTTGGCCAGGCCTATTTGAGCCTCAGGACGCTTCGTCTTCAACGAGCGGTACACCCTCGCATGTGCGAGCATGAGGTGACGCATCACGCGCAGGGTCAGGCGTGGAGAACGTCGTCCTGGAGGAAATATACCAAGTCCGTAACCCATTGTAGAGAACACGGTGGGTTCGTTGATGGTGATCCACGTGTCCACGCGGTCTGAGAGAGCCTCGAAGACACGCTCACAATACTGAACAAATGTAGCGATGTTCTCTTTGTCGGCAAAGCCACCCTTTGCCTCCCACCAATGTGGGTGGGAAAAATGATGCAAGGTAAGAATCGGGCGAATGTTGCGAGCGAGAAGTTCGTCGATCATCGCTGAATAGGTTTGGAGTGCTTCGTCATCCCACACACCCTGTTCGGGCTCCAAACGACTCCATTCAATTGAACAGCGGTATGATGTAATCCCGAGGTCGCTGAGCAGTTGAAAGTCGTCCTTCCACCGATTCCAGTGGTCACATGCTTGTCCGCTTTGTTCGAGCCCTTTGTCAACCTCGTGAATTGTCCAGTTATTGCTCAACAATCCTTCCACTTGATGGGCAGCAGTAGCAGTACCCCAGTGAAAGCCCTGGGGAAAGGATACATCATCGGTGTTGATTTGACTCCAGTCGTAATGAGGTTCAGGGTAGCGTCGACGACGGTATCTGATAAGGGTGATTTTGAAGACCACAAAGGCCGCCAGTGCTGCGATAAAGAGAGTGAGCCACATGAGGATCCCATAAATTCGTAGTAACTGATTCCTTTCGGTAGTAAATGATGAATGTCTTCAGAAAAAGAAGCCATCGCGGTTGATTTGGTTGACCCTGAGATACATGGCCAGAGCAAAGCAAGATTGATTATTATCCTTTGTTCGCCAACCCGAGCGATGAAGCAGGGCGACAAAGAGAGGCATACGCCCGATAAAAGGGCGGCTATGAGGGGTGTATTCACTCGGTTTTTCGAACGCCGACGGCATTGGGCCCTTTGGGACCTTCACCGACTTCGAACTCAACCGTGTCACCTTCGGTGATTTCACCGGTGACTTCGGACTTGTGAACGAAGAGGTCTTTTCCATCTTCTTGTTCGATAAAGCCGAAGCCCTTGATGCGGTTGAACCATTTTACTGTACCTGTTGGCATGGGTTGCGTGTCAAAAACTATCCTACTTGAAGTAACCCTATGATTTACGGGTAATGTCATCGTTCAAAGATAAAACATCGTGCTCCAAAGGTCACTTTCTAAGGTGACGGGAAAAGGGTCACTGTGTCGCCCATCGTCCACTGCTTGTGTTTCTTCATACATCGTTTGAACGCCTCACTGTTAAGATTCTGGGCCAACCATTCAATCACGTTGACCCACGGCTGAACATCAAACCATTCACGGTCATGATTGGCAAATTGCCGAACGAATGGGAACAGAGCATCGCTCAGAGGTTCACTGAACGAGGGCTCACGTACCAATCGCTGGTCCAAATCCATCAAATATGCAGATGCAAGAGTGCGTTGCTCAAGTTCGTCAACGTTTTCGTAGCGGTTTGGATACTTGTAGCGATCAAGATGGAATTTGAACTCATCATCGTTGCGTGAAACCCAATGCTGTTCCTCTTCACTGAGCGTCCAATTAAGGACATGCTGCATGATCTCAAGGCTCTCTTCAATCACCGTTCCATCTGCCAAGAGAAGGACTGGAACAGTGCCTTTGGGTGAAATCTCCATCATGTGTTCGGGGCGATCTCGGAGAACGACTTCTCGTAATTCGACTTCAATATTGGTTCGAACGATGGGCATACGAGCGCGCATGGCATAGGGGCATCGACGAAAGGAGTAGAGAATGGGTCGTCCCATCATATGGCCTCCTTCATCACTCTGGCGGGATGGGTGGGGTGTAGCCACCGTTGACAGCTTCTTGGACGGTGGTCATATCTGAATCCACCATCATTTGCACCAATTCCTCAAACGAGGTCCCGGGAACCCAACCGAGGTTCTTTTCGGCAAGAGCGGGGTCGCCAATCAGCAAATCAACCTCTGCCGGGCGGAAGAATTTGGGGTTCGTACGGACACGAACGTTCCCGTCTTGGTCTGTAGCGATGGTGTCAACACCTTCACCAGACCAAGTCAAGTTCATGCCGACATGGCTGAATGCAAGAGTGATCATATCTCGAACGCTGTGTGTGCGGCCGGTCGCCACGACATAATCATCTGGCTTGTCTTGTTGCAGCATACGCCATTGCATCTCAACATAATCTCCAGCGAAGCCCCAGTCTCGCTTGGCATCCACGTTGCCAATCCATAGGCATTCATCGAAGCCGTGAGCAATACGTGCGGCCGTCATGGTGACCTTTCGAGTTACAAATTCAAGACCACGTCGTGGGCTTTCGTGATTGAACAGAATACCGGTACAGGCGTACATGTTGTAGGATTCACGATAGTTGCGAGTGATTTCGAAGGCGAAAACCTTGGCGCATCCATATGGCGAGCGGGGGTGGAAGGGGGTGGCTTCAGTTTGTGGCACGTCCCGTACCTTGCCGTATTGTTCTGAGGAGCCCGCCTGATAAAAGCGACAATGAGGAGCATGTTTACGAATCGCTTCAAGACAGCGTAGTGCTCCAAGGCCAGTGATGTCTGCTGTCATCATGGGAGAGCGCCAGGATTCGGGAACAAAGGACATGGCACCGAGGTTGTAGAATTCATCAGGTTGAGATTGTGAGACGGCGTTGTCAATGGAGTTTTGGTCGGCCAAATCACCGTTAAGAAGATGAAAATTATCGTGCTCCATGAGATGATTGATGAGGCTACGGCCTGAAGTTGGCTGGGAGACTCGGCGGACGAGGCCGTAGACTGAGTAGCCTTTTTCGAGAAGTAATTCGGCAAGATAAGACCCATCTTGGCCAGTTACGCCAGTAATCATAGCCGTTTTGCCGCTCATGCATCCCCGTTAGCGCCTCCCTTTTTCAACCGTCCCGTGAAGTGAGGGGCGGAAGAGAGAAGATGCCACACTTGTGTTCGGTAGGGTTGAAAGGGTGTGAATGATACAGGAAATCATGGCAACATCGGGTGGTGAGAAATCGAGGCCACTTCGCATCCTCATGGTACGAGCTTCATTTTCCACCCTCGGCGGGGCAGAACGAGATTTACTTCAAGTGATGAGAGGTGCATCAGGTCGTTGGTCAATGGGCTTAGCAGCGCTCGAGCTGACCCAAGAGGCTGAGGACCTCCTCGATGGTGCGGTCGTAAAAATTTACCAGCCTAGCAAGCCTCATGTTTGGCCAAATGGAGCTCTCGCAGAATTCTCAGCGAGGACAAGTCGGAATGCGCAGAAGGCATGGGGACAACTGAACATCCCTTGGGATGAGTACGATGCTGTTCATCTCACCGCATGCAAAGGCACACTTGAGATCCTTCCTCATGTACCAGCGAGAATAACTGTTCACTACCACTGTTTGGAGCCTCCTCGTTGGTTGTATGAAGACGTGCTTCATCGCAAACCAAACGGCGAACTCAAAAGGCCACTCTGGATTACAAACTTGATATTCACTCAACAACGAAGAAGAGACAAGGCATTTATTCGACAACTTATCAACAGACCCAATTCATCTCTTTCGGGTAATTCGTTGTGGATACAGCGTCGAATTCATGAAGTTTATGGGCTCGAAATGAACGAGTCAAAAACCAATGGCGAACCTCCGAAACGAGACAAAAAGGGTCGGCCGCTTGAGGCAACGCATGTCCGACCTGTGGTTGACTTCAAACACTGGCCACAGGAGCAAGACTCTGCCGAAAAGCAAGAACTTTCTACCGTAGAAAACATCCCAGATGACTATGTCGTTACCGTTGGTCGAATCTCGCACGGCAAGGGAACTTGGGAGTCCCTACGCTCGCTTCAAGGGACGAATCTATCGATGGTCCAAATTGGTGGAGGAGACGCAAAGGACCGTGAGGATTTGATTGAGGAAGGTGCCAGGATCGGGGTTCCAGTCGTCTGCATGCCACGCCTTTCTCAACTCGCCATGTGTGGCGTGATACGGGGAGCACGAGCCGTGGTGAGTCATGCCCACCACGAGCCTTTTGGACTCACACCGGTTGAAGCCATGGCGGTTGGAACGCCTGCATTGATGGTGGATGAAGGGGGATTCAAATGCACACTTTCTCGCGTCGAATCAGGCCGATTGCTTCCACGAGGGGACACCGCAGCATGGAACAATGCTTACCTCGATGCGAAGGACCCTGTGCTTCGTGAGGCATGGGCCAAAGCAGGACGAGCCTACGTCGAGGAATACTTTCCAGTCGGCGTGCAAATCGAAGCATTGGAACGTATATTGATGTCAAGTTGATTCTTTAAGAATACTAAGACAATATGTCTTCCATGAACATGATTGGCCCATCAAGAAAGCTGCTTGTTATCGGTGCGGGTGGCATCGGTACGAACCTCGTTGAACTCCTCGTGGCTGCACTACGTCGTGTCAGCCTCACCGGCAGCATTACTCTCATGGATGCTGACATCGTTGAAGCAGGTAATCTCGGACACCAACGCTACACTGAGGATGACATTGGACAGGCCAAGGTCGTATGCTTAGCAAAACGATTGGACGATGAAAAGAGTTCCCTCAGAGTTCATGGCAAGGACGTCAACATGCGTAGTGCTGAACAACTCGAAGGTTACGACATGGTCGTCGTCTGCGTTGACCGTCCTGAACCACGTCGGTTGGTTCACGCTCTTGAGCAGTCTTGGCTTGATTTGAGGTGCAGTGGGGACGGTTGGGTCGTTCTTTCCTCACAATCATCTTCTGAACTTCTCAAACGAATGACACCCGACCATGAACCGAAAAGTTGTCAGGTCGACGGGGCGCTTGATTCAGGTAATCTTGAATTCGGGTTTGCCGTTGCTGCGGCTTACGGGGCTCAGTGGGCGCTTCAGCAATGGAGAGGGCATGCTGCTCCGACGCAATCCATGGGCAGTTTAACCTATGGCGCACTTCGTTTCCCGGAGGTGAAGGCATGATTGGACTTCCCGATGCATCCGAACTCAACGTAACCGATGAGGAATGGGAGGTTGCTTGTACCGCTGCAACCGAACGAGCAGTTGACGACCCCGTTCTGCTCGACGTTCAACGGAAACTTTCCCAAGCGGACCGGTGGGACGGCGTTTACGTGCTATCGGTCATGGCTGGTTTGGAGACATCCGTCCTCATTGACGCTGATGACCAAATTTACCTCGATTGGGGTACAGCAGGGCAAGTCACACTTCAACCACCCGTTGGCGCTCGTATACCATTCAAGCTCTGGGTGCATACACACCCGCGCTTTGATGCGTATTGGAGTGGCACCGATACCGGAAGTCTGTCCCTTGGTGCTGCTATCTTGGAGAAAGCCATGGTACTCGGTCAACCGGGCCCAAAGCACAGTGCCAACCAATCTCTCGTGGACATTCAACAAGCCGAATATCTAGCAGATGAGGGCCCACTCTCCCAGTGGACCGATGAAGCACCAGTCCCGTGGAGTCAATGGTATGTTGACAACGACATCGCACTGGAGGGGAAAGCATGACAGTTCGACAGCCAGCTGACGACGATGAATTTCGTAAGGCGATGATTGCCATTGTGACCGGTCGCAGCAAATCTATTGCAGAAGTGATTGAAGAAATCACTGGAGAAGTCCCGACTGAAGAACAGGTCGAAGCGGTGCGGAATCGACTTCACATGGCCCAGGAAGACGGAGTTCAATTGGACATTGCTGAAATCATTGAATCCCTTAACACCATGGCCGATGAGTGGGCGTAATCACTCATTGGTGTACGTAGGACGGCGGTTCTCAATCAAGGCGGAGAGCCCTTCAAGGGCGTCTTTGGTTGAGAAAATCGCGTTCAAACCGTCCAGTTCTAATTGCAAACCATCCGAGAGTGAAGTGCTAGCCGTGGCGTCTATGAGATCACTGGCCATCTTCAATCCAATCGGAGCAGTGAAGGACAGGCTCTTGATTTGGCGAGCGACCATTTTCTCTTCAACGTCAAAGCCTTCGGGACAATCACCTTGGATCAGCGACACCATGTTTGCGTCGCTGAAAAAGGAGGTTGCGAATTTGGCAACCAAGGATTCTGGATTCGCTGGATGACCCGGATATTTGCTTGCAGGCTTCCCCTTGTGAGCTAATTCTTGGATGCATGTTTGAACGCCTGCAACATCGACGAGATGAGTGACAAAGCCAAGGTCATGAGCAGTTGATGCATTCATGAAATTTCCTGCAAGTACCGCCCATCGCGCTGCTGGAATACCGCAGATTCGAGCAGGTCGCTGAGAGCCTCCCAATCCCGGATAGATACCGATGGACGTCTCGGGGAAGCGGAATTGTGTCCTGCGTGTTCCGATTCGATAATCGCACGATAGAGCCAATTCCAGTCCACCACCCAGAGCAAGCCCAGTTGTCAGAGCAACAGTCGTTTTCGAAGAGGTTTCTAGCATATTGAGCAGGTCGTGCCCCTCTGCAGTAAAGTCGTAGATGTCAGGTATTGCATCGGCTCGGATTTTATCAACGAAGAACTTCACGTCTGCTCCAGCCACAAATGCCTTGCCTGCACCGTCAAGAACGATGGTATGGACGTCAGGATTAGCATTGGCTGCTGAGACTGCTTTGGTGAGTTGTTGAACAACCGTTACATTGAGTGCATTCATGGCTTCGGGACGATTAATCGTGAGGGTTGCAACACCCTTTGAGACATCGCTGTCAACGTAAGAGAAGTCCCATGGTTCGTCTCCTTGCTCGGTGAAGAGTGAAGGAACGACCCAACCCTCGCCGGCCGTTTCGCTGTAGGCTTGAGCCATAGCGCATGAACGGGCAACGCCCACGCGATTCATCAACTCAAACGGCCCTCGGGCCCAACGCAAACCGACCTTTGCGCCTCTGTCTACATCTTCCATGCTGCAAATGCCTTCGTCAACAATTTGAGCGGCGACGCCAAAGACAACGCCCATCAAGCGTTCGCTCACGGTTGCGTATTGTTCATCGCTGTATTCCGTTTCTCCTTCAATGACCCATTGCTCGTTAGCGGCTACCAATTCTCGCAAATTTTGTGCGCCATCATAGCGTGGCGTCTTCAATTGTTCAGCGAGATAATCGGTTGAGTGCAAGGCAATAGGAGGTCCTGTAAGGTTCATCAAACCGAAGGGACCCAGCCCAATTCGGAATGCTTTGCAGGCAATAGCGTCAATTTGAGCGGCGTTGGCAGCACCCTCTTCGAGTAAGAGGCAGGCTTCGTTGAGCCACGGAACGAAGAAGCGGTTCACGACAAAACCAGGCCGGTCAGCACAAACAATGACCACCTTTCCGAGCATTTTGCAGTATTGTACAACTTTGTCAACCGTTTCTTGGCTGGACGAAACCGCAGGTATGACTTCGACAAGACGGTTTTTTGCCGGATGGTAAAAGAAATGCAGGCCGACAAAACGATCTGCGCGCCCGGTTGCTTCAGCGAGTGCATTGACCGAAAGAGAGGAGGTGTTGGAAGCAAGAATCGTATCTGGCCCGCACACTTCATCGAGTGTGGTAAAGACAGCCGTTTTTACGTCAAAGTCTTCGAACACAGCTTCGATAACCAAGTCTGTGTCAACTGCGGTAGCGTCAACACCAACAACGCCCTTAATTCGCCCTTGAATCTCATCAACCTGGGCGGGGGAAAAGATACGACGCTCCACTGCTTCTTTCAAAAAATTGGAGATGATGGATTGGCCGCGTTCAACCCACTGCGATTCACGGTCGACCATTTGAACATCAAATTCTTCTTGCGCACTTTTTTGAGCAATTCCTGAACCCATGTTCCCCGCACCGACGACGGCTACACGCTGAATTGGTTGTGACATGAACCCTGCGAGATAAAACTCGCTCATGAAGCATACGGATGGTCAGGATGAGCAAAACGTGGTCCAGGCTTCATCCATGTCCTCATGAAATCGGGCAGGTGATAGGAATTCAACATGGTCCATTAGAGCTGGGTCTGCGGTGCGAGGATTGCCCTTGCGTTCGGCCCAGGTCTTGTGGACTGCAGTGATTGCTGCCAACCAAGCCTGTTCGTCTTCTGCAGGCAATCCTTGACCTTCAATGAGCAACTCTTCGTGAGCAGGGCGCAATGAAGCCAACACCGGTTGGCCTGCTGCCATTGATTCCACTGGAGGATATCCAAAACCTTCCGCTGCTGAAGGGAAGAGCAAGGCCTCTGTGTGCCATCGGTAAAGGTTGAGGGTCTGGTCATCAATACCACTGCCAACATGGGTCCAGTGGACACCGTTCTGCTCTGCATAAGTAGCGGCAGATTGTCCCGAATACGGGCACGTATCTCCACCAATGTGATGAATGTGGACGGAGGTTTTGAGGCTCTCGTCAAGGCGTGAAAGGACATCGATGAGGTAGGCCAAACGCTTGCGAGGGGCATGGCTGCCTACCACCAAAAAATGGCATTGCTCCGCAGTTAGGGTTGAGGGCTTGGCGGGTAAGACCTCGGGAGGGATGTACCGCGTCGCATCCAAACCGTAGGGGATGCGGAACAGTGGCTTCGAAGGGAAATGCTCACGGCACAGGGTTTCAGTCGCTTTGGTATTGCAAATGAATCCGTCAGCTCGTTGGAGTCCTTTCATGAGACGCTTCAAGTCACGTTTTCGGATGAGGGAGGGACGCTGTTCACCGACTTCGATGGTCTGACCCGAGAGTTTGAGTTGTTGTGGAAAGAGATGGAAAAAATCGTGTACGTATATCACAACTGGAACTGGACTACGGCGGGGCACCAGATGGGCTTGTTCTTGATCGCTGACAAGGACGAGATGAAGCAGTCCATCCCGATGGAGGGTGTCGATGCGTTTCTTGACCGTTCGAGGATGGATGAACCAACGTTTGAACAATCGTTGGAAGGCAGACGGCTTCCCACCCAAATCGTATTCGGACACCTCTGCGAGCGACCATGATGGCATGGACCCAGACTCGAGAGAGACACGAAGGTCATGGAAGGCTCCACCCAAGCCCGAATAAGGTGAGAGAACGCCTCCACGCACCAGCAACAATTGTTGTTGCTTTGCTGCAGGTTCACCCCGACCCATGGTGAATGGAGAGGGCTTGCCCTCTTGAATCATCCAGTCTTTTGGATGAAACATCATGCATTGGCAGGTCAAGAATCTTATGAGGTGTAGAAAAGAAATCAAGTAGGGTGGCCATCCCCGATACGTTGAGCGTCCATGCCAGAACCACCGATGACCATACCAGCCGATGAGTATCAATCCCTGCAAGAAGGCATTGAAAAAACCCTCAACCACGGTAAGACGATTCGTACTGCACTTGCCAAGCATTCCGGCAAGGGACCCTACACCGCAGAATGGGAAGTAGAAGCCGCTGTAGAAGCACTTCACGTTTTTGCTTCCAGGTGGACCATCGAAATCCTCGCCACCCTGTATATCACGGGGCCACGACGTTTCAACGAGATGAAAAACATGCTTTCAGGGATTTCAAGCCGCACGCTCTCGGACAAGTTGCGCTTCCTTGCCGAGGAAGGTCTGGTCCGTAGAGTCGTCACCGATGGCCCTCCTGTCAAGGTGAGTTACGAGCTCAATCAACACGGCATGACCTGTGGGCGTTTGCTATCACCCTTGGTAGCTCACCTCAAAATGGAACACGGTTCGGTTACCTCTGCTTGATTGAAGCCTCAACATGCATGTGTTGTTGAATTGTTCTGGTTTGCGGTTCAAACGGTCATGCAAGAAGCCGATGGCTTAAGGGAGGAGAAGGAGAACCCGTAAGGTATGCCTCTTCTTGCCCAGTGGACTCGTCAGCGACCCTGGCTTGCAGCAGGCATGGCCAGTGCTGCAACCGGCGTGGTTGGGCTCGCTGGAGGCATTGCTGCTGCTGCAGGAGCCGTCGGAGCCATGGCCTTTGGCGGTATATCTACACGGGCAACTCACCATGAACATCCGCTTCGCCGTCGCATCCTCTCAACCCTGGAGACCCATCCCGGCCTCTGCTACAGGGAATTGCAAACGGTGATGAATGCGGCCAACGGCACACTGCGCCATCATCTTGACGTTCTGCAGTCGAGAAAGGCCGTCACTGTGATGCCCGTCAACGGACGGACCTGCTATTTTGCTGGGGGTCCAAGTCAAGTCGAAGTCTTGCGAAGCACCGTCGTCGGTGAACAACGCATGGCTCAACAATTACCCATTGGGCTCTCGTTGGTTCAGCGGCTCATCCTCGAAAACATTGAGCGAGATGGCGTGCCGAGATCACAGGCTGAACTTGCCCGCCGCTTAGGACGGACGAGAGCGACCGTTCACAGTGCTGTGAAAGTTCTTCGTCGACGCGGCATTCTCCGTGATGACCGCATTGAACTCATGCCCCATATCGACATGAACATGTGTCGTAGTGTGTCCCCTATCGTCAACTATGACTTTGTGGACGAGCGACGCAGAATTGACGCCACAGAATAAACGATTGTGAAATCTATCGCTTGAGCGGCAAATATTGCATAGACTTCAAAGGCTCTCGCCATCGCCTTCAACCCATGTTCTCCGTACGTTTGGTGGAGCAACCCCTGCCCTCCGTTGACCGTGACATCGATTCACTGGTTGAATGGATGACTGAGACCTTGTGTCTCGTTCGCAAGCGAGGCGATGCAATGGCCGATGGTGGGCGAGCAGGCCCAGTCCATCGATTGCTTCGTGACCACCTCTTTGGCCAGCCACAGCGTGCGTGGGACGCTCAAATGTTAGCCGACGAATTAGCCTTGATGCCTGCATCACTCAATCATCATTTGACACGCCTTGTAGAAGCAGGGCTCATCGGCTACACCAACGAAGGCAAGGGATGGAGAAGATACTACCTTCGGGGAGGTTCTGTACCGAATGCAGTAGCCTTTTTCCAACAACACTGCTTGATGGTGCTCCAGCAACGAATGGAGCACCTTGCGAGCGATTGGAAACGCCAAGGAAGACCTCTCCCTGTTGAATTACCTCAAGATAATTCGGCTCCGTTCATGCTTGGTTTGGTTGACCATCGTCCTGTTCCAGGAGAATCCACGGGAAACGCCCGTTCACACTGGATGAACGATTTCGGACTCCTCGGTGAACGTCCGGGTCAGGAAATCGCTGCTGATTCGATTTCTGTTCAGTTGTTCAACACCTTGCTTGAACGAGATATTCCTCTTTCATTGGATGAAGCGATAGAAATTCACGGAGGCCAAAAAGCCCGCACTGGAAGGATACTGGAACGCTTTAGGGCATCGGGCATGGTTGAACGAGTCGCACGAACCGACCGTTTGCAAAGTGCCCTTTGGACAGCAATGACAACACAGCACCAGCGGCGTGGTGAGGATTGGATGTTGAAAAAAGGAGGTTTTCAGCGGCTGCTCAATGAAGAACAGCAGGGGAATCTTCTCAAAAGACTCGCCAAGGGGAAATTGACCATCGAAGACGTTGGCCAGCAACTTGAGGCGATGGACGCACGTGAACAAATGCTCCTCCTCAATCTCCTCGGAGGGCGCTTGCCGATGGGATACCGAATGTCGGGTCCAACCCTCGCTTCGGTCCAACGGTCGGTGCAAGACCGGTTAGAACGTGTTCTTCGAAGAATGGTTCGCGTCGCTGACTTGCTCGAAGAAGCAACAAACAAGGACGCTGTCGACGAAGCGTAACTCCTGAGGCAGCAACATGAGTCAGTTCATCGCTCCAAAAATGGGTCCTTGGGAAGGCGAAGCGCGACCCCTTTTCCTCGCACCTATGTCTGGGGTTTCCGACCTTCCTTTTCGCCTTCTTTCAAAGGAATGTGGAGCCGATGTTACCATCACTGAATTCACCAATTCGACCGCGTTGACTCGAGAAGCTGCAACCTCATGGCGTCGCATGGAAACACATTCGAGCGAAGTCCCATTTATTCCACAAATCTTTGGAGGCGATCCGGGTGACATGGCTACAGCAGCTGAAATGCTTGCTCCAAGTGCGGACATCATCGACCTCAATTTTGGATGCCCTGCACCCAAAGTGACCAATATCTGTGCTGGAGCGGCGTTGATGGGAGAACCCGAACGCCTCGTCTCCATGGTAGAAGGCATCGTTGAACGAGTGGACGTCCCAGTAACTGCGAAAATGCGGTTGGGGACTGGTTCTGGTACCAACAATGCAACCGACATTTGTCAGCGCCTCGAAAAAGTCGGTGCGCAACGTCTCTGCATCCACGGACGAACCCTGCGTCAGCGATATTCTGGAGTTGCCGACTGGAGCAGCATCAAGGAAGCCGTTGAAGCAGTCAACGTGCCCGTCATTGCCAACGGAGACGTGGTTGATGCAACATCAGCAAGGGCTTGCTTGGAGCATACCAACGCATCTGGGTTGATGGTCGGACGTGGAGCAATCGGGCGTCCGTCGGTCTTTGCTGAGATTAAATTGGGTCTCGGTTGGATGAAGGAAGAAGAGGTCCCTTGGATTCACGCCCACGATGATTGGTCGGCGCTCTCGGAGGTTGGTCAGGCATTTGCCTCACGTAAATGGTGCTGGGACCGCTACATCGAATTGTCGGAATCCACCATTGGCATTCAGCCCCGATGGATGCAACGGCATGCGATTGCCTTCACCAAAGGCTTACCGAATGCGAAAAAGGTGCGCAGCCTCATGCATGATGAAGATACGGTCAAAGGCATGGCTGATGCTATCAGCCATTTTCTCGCAAGCAAGGCTTGACTTCAGAAGGTGGATTCCCAGTCAGCGAGGTCGTTCGCTTCGGCCCATGCTTCATCGGTTGTTTCTCCACGAACCTTGAGCACTTCACGGGCGAGGAGCCAGTAAATGAGAGCAAGTGAGCGTCGTCCCTTGTTGTTGGCAGGAAGAGCAACATCGACGTTGCGCAAGTGGTTGTTAGCGTCAACAATACCGACGATGGGAAGGCCGGTTGCAACAGCCTCACGGAGGGCTTGTTGGTCGTTGGCTGGGTCGGTCACGAACAAGACATCTGGTTCGATGTAGGAACGAAGAGCAGGATTGGTCAATGAACCGGGGATAAAACGACCAACAGCGGAGTGAGCACCTACTGCCTCAGCGAAAAGGCGTGCAGGGCGTTGGCCGTATTGTCGGGCGCTGACCACCATAATGGAAGGTGCGTCAAAGGTGTTGAGAAGAGCAGCAATGGAGCGGATACGGGCATCTGTGGTGGGAATATCCAGCAAGTAGAGTCCGTCTTCTCGGACACGTTCAATGAAGCGACCCATATCAGCACTCTTCTGTTGAGTACCGATGTTAACGGCGTTCTCCTCATATGTTTCAGCGGAAACGAGTAGACTGGTTTCTTCGGACATTCTTAACCACAGCAAGCCGCCCACAGACCCCCTGTATTAAACCGCTTCGTCCTTGCAAGCCCGGTGGACTTGGTGAGATTTCAAAAAATCACGGAGGGAAAAGGTATCAAAAAGAGAGGGCTGTGCCCTACATGTGTCGGAGCAGAATGCCATCACACCGTCGGGCTCTGAACCGACCCATTCTGAAGCCGTCGCACGCGACGACGGCTTTTGGGTAAACAAAAACGGCGATTGTTTGCCGGTGAGTGCCAGTGATCTCGAACGCTATACCTACTGTCCGATGTCTTGGTATCTCTCCGCGACGGGTCATTCCGGTCAAAGCGATAGCATCAAGGCTGGCATCCAACGTCACAAGGCCATTCATGAAAGAATGAGTGATTTTGAGAATTCACGGCTCCTCACCATGCGCAACTTGACGATTTGGAGATGGTGGTTCGCTGTTGTTGTTATTTTGTTGGTGGATACATTGGCCTTCATGAACATCAATGATGCTAATTTTGATACACAGGAATTCTCCAAATTATTGGCCCTCTGGGCGATTTCCTGTCTTTTCATCGCTGTGGCCGCTATTTTGTTGCCCTGGCGACGTGTTCTCAACATCTCCAATCCGATGAATGAGCAACATTTCAAACAAGAAGATGGTGCAGTCCAGCCTTATTTTGAGCCAAAGGGGTTCAAGGGTGGCTGGTTTCTCGGAGGACGATTGGAAGTAGCCTTCCTCATTGCAGCCATCGCCATTGCCTTGCACGCCATTGCGCTGCAATTTGCGAGTGACCGGGAGCAGGCTGCATTCGTTTTTGCAGTCACCACCATCGGCTGGACTCTGCTCGCATCCTTCCGATTGCAACGAGCCTTGATAGCCAACAATGAAGCCCAATTGCTTGCTATTGAGAACGACATCAAGTCCGGAACATCTGTCGCTTATTCCGACGATGACAGTACCACAGGTTTGTTGAAGAACGCCATGAATGGTCTTCGCGGACGGCCCGACCAAATCGTCATCATCGATGGTGAGTTCATTCCAGTTGAACAGAAAACTGGAAAGGTCCCTCGTAAACCCCATGAATCACACATTCTCCAACTCCTTGCCTACGCCTCTCTGGTCGAAGCAACGACCGGCGCATCACCTCCATACGCACTTCTTCGTTACGGTCCTGAGCAATTGCATTCCATCTCGTGGGACGATGAAGCGAAGCTGAAATTAGACCAAGCCGTCAAATCTGTTCAGAGAACCATGGCTGAAGGCGGTGCTGCTCGAAACCATGACAGAGAAGGGAAGTGCAGGAGCTGTTCTCGCCGATACGCTTGCCCTGATTCATTGGTTTGAAATCAGAAACAATCGTCCACGAGTGGGTATTGCATACACGTATTCGTCACGGTCACAATGATGTCAAAATCATCGCTTATGAATCCAACCGTCGTCTCTCCAATCCCTCGTGCGTTAACTTCTAAATCCCACTCACCGTGTGAAAACTCTGGGTTAGGCAGAAGTTGTTCTTCCAATGGCGTGGCCGTTTCACTGACATCCTGCTCCCATTGGATATTGCCATCACTGTCCGTCAATGTTGCACGAACATACCGGGTTGTGTTATCTGCTGGAATTGTATCCGAGAACGAGATACGAGCACGGAAATAAATTCGAATTTCAGCGGTTTGCTCGTCAACAACAATCGTCGAGATGTTGGTGAACTCATTGAGGGGAAGAAGTTGGACAAATTCATGAGAGACTTCGATCTTTTGATTTTTCAAACTCTCAAAGGGTTCATCGCGGAGCGACTCAACCGTTTCCCTTGCTGCAATGAGTCCCATACAACCTGATGTGGATGCCATGAGGGCAACCAAAACCAAGGCCGTAGTAAAACCCTTGAGGCGCATTGAAGAGAGCCACAGGGTGAATCCCTAAGAAAGCCTCGCTCTTGTGAATGGCCGTTCAATTCAAGTTATGAGACCCGCTGCACGGTCTGTCTGAATGAAGCAAACCATGGCCGAGCCTTGGCGATGACGAGCCCTATGAACGCCGACAGACACTCAACCGAAGCGTGCGCCACAGGTGCCACACTCGTCAGCATCGGGAGCTAATTCTGCACCACAAGCACCGCATTCAGCCGACGCATTGGCAGCCTCTGCAGCCACGGCTTCATCCTTGGCTTTCTGGCGAGCACTGCGACGGCGGGTTGGCTTCTTTGCCTTCGCTGCGGCTCGTTGCTCATCATCAGACTTGACCGATGCGGAAAGAGGCACGTCGTCTTCATCATCAAAGCTGAAATTCGCCGTAGCCTCAGCCACTTCATTGCCGGCAAGAGCGGAGTCGGTGAGGCTCATGCCAACATTGACCTTTTCACCGGGAAGAACGCCTTCTTCACCTGTGATCTCGAACAGGCGCTCACGGATGTCAGCGTCGGATGCACTGAGTTCTCCAGTGTCTTCGCCCAAGGAGCGTAATTCTCCCTTCGATGCCAAGATGGCATCGATATCGTGGTCGGGGTCGGTGTCTTTCTTTGACTTGAGCGTCGTAGTCACCTTGTCCTTGTAGGCGTCAATTTCTTCCTCGCTCATCTCACTCATGGCGATTTCATCCGCATAGCGGCGGTCATAGGCTGCTTCAACCTCGGCTTCTGCAGCGACGATGTTGGTGTCCCACTCGTCCTCAAGATGCTCTTCGTCGAATCCGAAATCCTTGACGGCTTCAGCGTAATTCTCAGTTCCAGTCACGATTTGGTCGTCATCATCTTCTGGAAGAGCAACTTCTTCCTTGACAACTTGGCGACGTTCACGTCGTTCACGCTTCTCAAAGTATGAGGACACGTCTTGGAATGCTCCACAATAGGCGCAATTTTCCAATAGATCGGGAATCGATTCACCGCACTCTTCGCAGTCGTGGAATTGACTTCGTGCTTTCTTCAGGTTGAACATGCAATGAGGGCATCGGTCTTCGGTGCCTTCCAATTCTCCGTCACAAGAGGGGCAGTACTCGTAAATGTCTCGCTCTACTTCTTCCTCTCGCTCGCGTGTCAGTATGATTGCGACAACAAGAGCACCTATCAGGGTCAAGGCCCCGAGTCCGAACAATGTCAGCGTACCAAATTTGTAGGTAGCGGCGGCTTCATCCTCTGCTGAAGTGGAAGCCAATGTTGCGAAGGACCGTGTGAATGTTGGGCTGATTGAAGAGTCTTCTGGCACCAACCTGACCGTGGTCAACGAGGCTTTCGCCTCAAAGGTACAGGAAAGAGAGACGCGTTCTCCTCGCTGGTCAACATTCACTGAAAGGGAAGAAAGAACTGTATTATCTCCGTCTTGGCAGGTGTAATTTGCCTGGCCGGTTTCAGTACTGGTCATGTTGACGCTCAACGTGTAGACTTCACCATCCGCAAGCGGCATGGTTGGAACATTGTTTGTAGCGTCAAAGAGTTGGAGCGATGAATATTCCCAATCCAACTTGAGTTTTGATTCAACGAGCACGGTTCCACTGGCATAGGAATTCTGCTTATTCGCATCCCAGCTGCCTTGACTTGCAACCCATTGTGCTTCAAATTCAGCTGTGTGGGCGCCGAGGACGGTTGGAAGAGATACCGTCCAGGTGAAGGGTTCACCTGCATCCAACAGAATCGGTGGTGACTGTCCTTGAACACCTTCAAAGGTGTATTGAATCATACCTGAAACGCCAATATCGCCTGTATTTTCCATGGTAATACGCCATTCAACATCCTCACCCGATGCGACTGAAGGAGTTGTTGGCAATGCATTCGCATCGACATAAACGTCGGGTATTGGAGAGATTGTAAGAAGCCCTGATGTAACGTCATTGGTCGTCGATTCCTGCTCAAGACCGGCTTGGTTGAAAGGATTGATGCGGGCAGTCACCACGTGGCTTCCATCAGGAAGAGACGAAAGAGTTGAGGCGTTTAATTGGGTCGTGAAACTCATTTCACTGTATCCTGAACCCAGGAGACTGACCGTAAAGGGTTGAGCAGCAATTGTGGTGCCTGTTGGTGTTTGAAGTTCCAAATGAAGGGGGATATCTGCAGGCCCTGTTCCGTTGGTCCGCACGAGTGTCCCAGTAATCGTCCATGGGCCTTCGAGGGCTCCTGTGGCGATGGTAACGATGAGATCGTCTTTGAAGCTGAGATCCATTCTTGTTGCGACTGTGACATCCACGGACTTGACCTTGTTAGATTCCGAGGCTTCTACAATCACGTTGTAGATATCTGGCGTCATTGTCACCGTGTGCGTACCGCTGCCTGGAGCGACGATGGTCGTGTTGACCCAATGTGTTGAGCCAGCCGTGATGGCGGGCACACCGAGTTCAACGTCTGATGAACCGGGGACTTCAAGCAGCAGCGTGCTGCCATCAGCATCTACCGAACCCGAATTGAGAATCAATGCTGAAAGGTTGAGGATGTCACCTGAGTACACCGGTTGCGGTTGTTCAACAACGAGACTGTCCACACGCAAGTTGGGCAATCCTGCAACGGAAAAGGACTTGAAGAAATTCACAGGAGTATCGCCGCCTGCACTGAATTCAAACCAAATTTTGTGGTCTCCTTCGGTGAGTCCCGACCATGTTGCGGACACGGTCACAAAGTCATCTGCTGGTACAGTAATAGAGTCTAAGAACAAGCGATTGCTTGATGTTAGCGATTCTTTGTAAAAGGCAACATCGACGCCGAAGGCTTCGCTTTGTTGACTGTTGTAAAGCATGACCTCAACGTCGACGGAACCACCCATGAGTGGGTTGTCTGGAGTTAATGACAGTTGAACTGCGGATGCTTGCACACCTCCACTATCACCCGCTTGAGCAGGGAAGGGAAGAATACTCATCACGAGCAGACTGACGATGATGGCGGCCTTCATGCTGCGTTCCATGGACCCCTTAGAGCGTGCAAAGCACTTGAACCCATCTCTTCAAATCGCCTTCTAAGAACGGGTCACAGAGGCTCGACACCCGGCCAACGCCGTGCTTAACTTTGAATGCCCTTGTTCACCATGAGTTGAAGGGGAGCATTGAAGGACAACCGCAGGTGTGGAAATCCTATGGGCAGAGGTACTACGAGCGTTTGGCTTGTCCTTTTACTTCTGTGCTCTCTCGGCCCGATGCCTTCCTCCTCGATACAATCCACCACGTATCTTGAGGATACGACTCCAGTTGCCTCAGCCTCGAGTTTGACCGTTGCCTTCTCAAATGGCCCTGCACAAGACGACGATGTCAAGGGATCCATCGCCCTTACATTCAGCATCGGTGGCACCGGTACACTCGATTCCCTCTTGGTTGAAATCTCAGACGACGATACCACATGGACGACGGTTGTCAATCTCACCGAAACGCCGTGGATGTACCCTTTTGATACGACAGATTACGACAACGCTTCCTATGTTCTGAAAGCAACCGGCTGGGACAGTGATGCAGAAGACCATGTCATCGCTACCAGTGGGTCGTTTAACATCACCAATCAAGTACCCGTAATCACCACCTTTACTGTCCTGAATCCTGATGCAGGAACAGGTGCATCGCTCAACGAACGTGCTTGGTTTAACATCGGAGCACAAGAAGCCATCTCCTTCCGTTGGGGGGCGAGTGACGACGACCTCAAAGAAGCGAGCCTCACCAATGTACCCGGTCCTGGAACTCCGAGCAGTGATTCAACTTCACCACTCGCTTACGGCTGGGATTGGAACAGTGGCAACATGGGAGAGGGCATCTGGTCTCCACGTTTGACGGTCCTCGACGATTCTGGACTCTCCGATACATCAACGATATTCATTGGTATTGACCGAACAGGACCCAGCATTGGCAGCCTCACAGTCGGTGACGGTTCCCTTTGGCAACAATCTGGCCTTGTTGATATTAGCGGGCTGATGAGCAATGCAGACGACGGACAAGGCTCCGGCGTGGCCAGCGTAGAGTACACTGCCAACGATGGCCTAACATGGACAACGACCACCGACGATACCATCTCATTGAATTTTGAAGAAGGCATCCATGAGTTGACGGTGCGAGCCATCGATCAAGTTGGCAATACTGGAGTGAACCAAAGCCTCAGCGTTCGCGTTGACGAAACAGCTCCCATTCCTATCTCATGGTCGGTCGATGAATTGACTACCAGCCGCATTGGTGCTGCCAATGTTTCCTTCAACGCAGAAGACGAACAGTCTGGTATTGACAACCTCTCTTCCTCCATTCAGTACGGGTTTGATTCCAATGGCGTGGGCGAAACTCCTGACCTTTCGGGCCGTTGGCTCAACATGGGCGTCAACGGACTGAGCGGACAAATTGGTCTGTCAAGCTGGGCCACAAAATCCCGTCAACATTTGATGCTGCGAGCCATACTCGTTGACGAAGCAGGAAACTCCTACACCACCTCTTCCACCTCCTATCAAATCCTTCCCGGTTTGGACCTGTACTGGAATACCAGTGAAACCAACCTCAACAAGTTGGTCGTCCGGCCAGGTGAAACCAACGGAAATGTCACCATCACCAGCGTTCTTGAATCAAATCAAGACTACGGTGGCAGCGTCATCGTACGTTTGGAATCTGCACCTGCAGATCGCTCATCCAATGTTGATTGGACCGTCATGGAGACCAGGAACCTACCAAGTGGAACCCTCTCCGACAGTAACGAAACCATCGTTTGGGACTACACCGTACCTCGCTCGGGTCAATTCGACCTCCGCCTTGTCATCGACTTTGCCAATGTCATCGATGAATACGATGAAGGCAACAATGACAACTATCTCGTCATCACTGGAGCGTCCCTCGACAACCCCGGTTTGGTGTCTTCCTTTGCGCCCTCAATTCTCCTCATTGTGCTCGTTGGCTTTGCACTCTCACTCCTCCAACGAAAGACAAGGGATTGAAAAGAGGTGGGCCGCACCCTCACCCATGCGCCAGCAACTTCCTCGCGTACCCAAGGACCGCATCGGGGTCATTATCGGGGCGAAAGGAGAAACCAGTCGAGCCATTCACAAGGCCGCTGGATGCAAGGATTTCATCATTGATTCAGATACCGGTGATGTCGATGTGGTCTGGGGAGATGTAGGGAGCTATGACCCCGTCAAAGCAATGAAACTTCCCGATGTCGTGAAGGCCATCGGTCGAGGCATGGCACCAAAGGCAGCTATCAGCCTGCTCGATGATGATCATTTCTTTGAACTGGTAGACCTTCGAGATTATGTTGGAAAGCGTTCCAATCAACAACGGCGTATTCGCGCACGTATCATCGGCCGCCAAGGAAGAATTCGCAAATTGATTGAGCAGCTCACGCAAACCCAAATCAGCATTTACAATTCGACCGTTGTTCTTGTAGGAGAAGAAAGCGGGCTCTTTGCCGCCCGTCAAGCGATTGAAATGCTTGCGGGTGGTTCAGAACACGGAACCGTTCTCGGCTATCTCGAGAGAGACCGAAAGCGTGCACGCCTTGATTCAAAATCACTTGATGCTCATCAAGAACGAGCAACCAAAGCCAAGCCATCAGCTGCTTTTGACACCTTGGTGCCCGGACTAGCAGACGTATCGCAACGCCGCCAACGCAGGATGAAAGCCTCACAAGTTGACCCAGAAGACGAAGATGCGGTTTCGGAAATGATGGTTCTAGCAGATGATGAACGGATCCAATGGGAAGAAGAATGAATCATTCTATTTCCCACTCGACCTGCTCTACATCCGATAAATCCATGTTTAACACATCATAGAGGGCATCTTCCAACGTCACCTCAAGGCCGTTTTTCTGACCCCATTCTACCAAACGAGTAACGTCACGAACGAGAAATTCCTGAGCCTTTGGGTGACTGTCTACAACGGCCTGGCCAACATCGATGACCAGTGCTCTACCGTCGTGCCATAGGATGTTGTAGGGTGAAAAATCACCGTGGACCATGTTGGCTTTCTGCCAAGCGATGGCTAAGAATTCCAGCAAGTCGTCATACACGATCTGGGGTGCATCGATTTGAACATCCCGAAGTTTGGGGGATGGAGAAGCGGCCGTACCAACGTAATCCATGATGAGTACGTTTTTGTGAACACCCCGGGGCATTGGTACGTTCAACCCCCAGCGGGCTAATCGATTGAGGTTTCGGTATTCTTTACGAACCCAAACTTCAACCAAATCACGATGTTTTCGACGCAGGCCAGTGAATCTCGGATCGCCCTCAATGTATTGAATTAAATTTTTGAACACCGCGTTGGAAGTGTGGAAGATTTTGACAGCAACTGCCTCACCTGAGAGGCTGGTTCCATGGAATACATGCGCCTCTTTGCCTCGTGCAACTGGAAAATCAAGGGTGTCAATGATACCTGTTTTCATTAATTTGTACAAAGCCATCAAGGTGAGGCGGTCAAAGACTTGGTCGAAAACACGACGGTCTACCCAATCATATGTTCCCGTGCCCATAGCGCCTTGTATCTTGGATTCAATGTTGCGAAACATGGTGTTGTATCGCTTTTCACGCATCCATTCGTACTTACCGCCTCGGTCGGCAAGACCGTCAAGAAATTTCGTCTGCTCGTCATGAGCAAAGTCAGAGTCTAATTGTTCCTCGGCTGAACGTTTCTTCTTGTTTTTTGATGGACGACGCTTGTGCCGGCGACCCTGGAGTTCATCCCAGTCTTCGTCCCGAGCCATGTTGGAACCTCATGCGAACAAGGCGTCAATATCGTCGTCGTCATCGTCGTCGTCATTGTCTTCTTCAACGACTGCAGGTTCTTGTTCAACCTCAACGTCTCCGCTTTCCTCAACGACTTCATCATCAGCATCATCTGCGAAAAGGTCGTCGCTATCGTCGTCAGCGAAGAGGTCCTCTTCTTCTGCTGCTTCCTCAACCTCAGATACTTCTTCAGAAATGTCTCCTGAACTGAACAAATCATCATGCTCTCCATCGTCGTCAAAGGAGACGCCCATGCCAAACATATCGACATCATCGGGCAGTACTCCCTTTCGTGAGAGGTACATGGCTTGAGTCTTGGTGTAGCGATGTTTGACATCAGCCTTTGAATCTTGGAAATCCCAAGGCCAAACGATGATCAAGTCGCCTTCACGAACCCATTGACGGCGACGCATTTTTCCTGGAATACGAGCCATTCGAGTTTCCCCGTCCGCACACAAAACAGTTACACGACGGCCACCCAAAATTTGCTGGGCGAGAGCGAACATTTCGTTGACTCTTTTATTCGGCATTTTGACACGGATTTTTCCGTCACTGACACCTTCAGGATTCTCAAGACGTGCGAGTTCCTCGACGTCTACTTTTTCCTCATGTCTGCGACCCAATCAGTCTCACCTGTTCTTCCTAACGGACAACCCTTCTTGAAGGCATCACATCAACAAGCACTGAATCAAGCCGCTATCGGCTTCACCAAGCACCAACCAAGGCATTGGCTGCTGATTCACAGAGGCTGATCAATTGACCTGCTCCAACTCCAAAGTACAACGTGGTCAACAAACAAGCAAAGATTGCGAAGCGAACCGATTTCCCTGCAGGAAGAGGTCCTTCTCGCCCCGCTTCAGGTTCGTGGAAGAACATCACAAGGCCAACACGTAGGTAGTAGAAGACCGAAATCGCCGAATTGATGACCATGAGCAAAGCAAGGTACCAAACCCAGTGTATATCGCTGAATGTCAGATTGCCATTCACCGTCACATCAATCAAAGCGACCTTGACAATTCCCATGATGACGAGGAGCTTCGAAACGAATCCTGACAGTGGCGGTACACCTGCAAGGGACATCATGAAGATGAACATGGTTGCAGCGAGGAAGGGTTCTCGCTTGGCGAGGCCGCCCAAGGAAGCAAGGGTGTGTCCGCCTTTTTCACTCTCCAAGATAGATAGAACCAGGAAGGCTCCGAGTTTGAAACAAACGAGTACGACCAGATGGAAGATCAGGGCTGTAACGACCGCCAAGGCAGCATCGTTGCTTGCATTCAGGTGTTCAGGTCCCCAGTTGAGGGCTCCAATGGCTGTGATGGCTGCCAACATGTAACCGGCATGTGCCACGGATGAGTAAGCGAGCATGCGTTTGGGGTTGGTAGAACCCAAGGCTGCGAGGTTGCCCCATGTCATGGTGACGACTGAGAGGACTGCGAGAGCGACCAACCAGACGGCTGCGCCGTCTGTGGCTTCTGGCGATGCTACAACGAGGAGGATTCGGAGCAGACCGATGATTCCCATGGCTTTGCTTGCCGTAGCCAGTACACCTGCCACGGGACTGGTCGCTCCAGCGTACGCATCAGGTGCTGCGAAGTGGAAGGGGGCAGCGCTGACTTTGAAGCCGAAGCCGACAAGAAGCATGCCAAGAGCAATGAGCGGAAGGGGCTCCATACCGTTTTCAGCAAAGGCCAGCGTTAGTTCTGTGAACTGCAATGAACCCGACCACAGGTAGAGCAGTGAGAGTCCGTAGAGCCCGACACCTGATGCTACTGAACCGACGATGAAGTATTTCATACCGGCCTCAGTTCCTTCTTTTGTTTCCTTCATGAAGGATACGAGGACGTAGGTTGAGAAGGATGCCAACTCCAAACCGATGAAGAGCAAGAACAGGTCTTGAGAAAGTGCGACAATGGACATTCCGAGACCTGTGGTCATGAGAAGGATGTAGAAATCCACTTGACGTCGGTTGTTGTAGAGGCCAAGCGCACTTCTGTCCTTGCGGCTGGTGGCTGGAATACGGTTGATGGAGGCGATGCTCGCTAGGGCGAGTGCTCCGTAGAAAATCAGCTCGAAGATTCGACTGAATTCATTTACCAACAGCAGGTCATAACCGCTTTCAGATTCAATCATGACTTCGTTCATGCCGTTGACATAGGAAAGAGCGGCAAGCAAGAAAGCAATCACGAAGAATACCGAAGCGAACATTCCCGGCAAACGAGGGTCGCTGTCCAATGTACCACGCTTTCCACCGAAGAACCACGGTATGCGGATTTGAGTCAGCGGAATCCGGAACTTAGCGTCACCGAGGTTGGGCACAATCATCAAGGTAAACATACCAATGACCAAAACGAGTTCTGGTGCAAGGGCGGTAGCAAAGCCTTCACCAAAGGGTTGCATTGTTTCCATATCAGGCACCTCCCAAAATCGGAATTAACAGCGTTTCAAAGAACGCAACGGTCCATCCGTTCATCATGTCGAGGGCAATCCATGGCATCACACCAAACAAGATGGTGAACACAGCCAAAAGAATCATTGCGAACTTCTCTGAATCAGCGATGTCTGGAACGGGCTCACCGTGCAAACTTGCAGGCGGTTGAGTTTCCTCTCCACCTTCAAAGATAGTTCGTTGCATTGACCAGAGATAGTAGGCAGCAGTCAGAGCCAGTACAAGGGCTGGTCCAACCATCCACAAGACGCTCCAATCGTTGGCAGCAAGGAAATGCCACAAAGCGAGGAACATCATCAATTCAGCGACGAATCCAGCCAGCAGTGGAAGACCAAGCGATGCCATCCATGCAAACATCATCGAGGTAGCGAGCCAAGGTGAATGCTTGGCCATACCTCGCATAGCGCCAATTTCCATACTGTGGTAGTGATGCTTGAAGGCACCACATACAGCGAAGAGCATTGGGCTGATAATACCGTGAGCAAACATCATGAAGAGGGCTGCTGCCCATCCTAAGGGTTGCATAGTAGCGATACCGATCAAAATCACACCCATGTGTGAGACAGAGGAGTAGGCGACCATTTTCTTGAGGTTGGTTTGACCCAAACAGACGATAGCTCCCCATACGAGGGAAATCATTCCCAAGGCCAGCAACCAGAACTGGAAGTGTTGGGCTGCATGTGGGAAGAAGGCTAAGGGAAGACGGAACATGCCGTAGGCACCCATCTTCAACATCACACCTGCAAGCAGCATAGAACCGCCTGTGGGTGCCTGTACGTGCGCATCGGGCAGCCACGTATGGAAGGGGACTGAAGGCAACTTCACGAGGAAGCCGAGCATGAGCATCACGAAGAGAATCTTCTGCATGCTTTCTCCGAGGAACCAAGCCCCGTCTGCATTGCCTTGCTGAGCGTGAGCGGTCAACGTTGGAATGTCGAAGGTACGACCGGTCCACGACCCAGAGTAGGACAAGGCCTGGTCGGGTTGGAGGAAGTACAGTGTTACCAATCCGAGGAGCATCACAACTGAGGCGGTAAAGGTGTAGATGAAGAACTTCTGAGAAGCATACTTCCGGTCTTTGCCGCCCCACTTGAGAATCAAGAAGAACATTGGAATCAGGGTTAATTCCCAGAAGACATAGAACATGAAGAGGTCGAGGGCAACGAAGACACCGATAAGTGCTCCACCCATCATCAAGATGAGTGGGAAGTAAGTCGCTGCGTGCTTTTCATTCCAAGTTGCGATGATGGTTACGGGGAGAAGGAAGGTCGTCAACCAAACCATAGGGAAGGACAAGGCGTCTACACCCACACTCCAGTGAATGCCCAGCGCTTCAATCCACACATAGCGGAATTCAAAGTTGAATGAACCGAAACCAAGTCCTGTCCAATCCAAGGCCTTGTCGAATCCGAGAGCTTCGTACATCGACGAATTGCTCTGAGCGAAGAACATCATGGTGGTGAGGGTGAGCATGGCGAGCGAAATGACCAACGAGACCATCCTGATGGATGAACCCAGTCGTTCGCGCGTAGCTCCGTCTGCACTCGCAACATAGGCCAGGAGGGCAAGACTGCTGACCAGAGGCAGACCAACGAGCGGGATAGAAATCCAATCAATCATGCAATCACCCCCCATATCAATGCGAAGAGCGTCAGTGTACCAACCGCCGCCATGAGGATGTAATCACGCGCAGACCCGGTGGTCAATGCACGCAACTTTGTTGACAATTGTTGCGATGTGCGTTCAATGGTCTTGATCGTTCCATCGATGATCTTTGAGTCGGCTTCAGCAGACTTGAAGGAGAAGGCAGCGACGATTTTCAACATAGCCATGTCGTAGTAGTGGTCAAAGTAGAGGCGGTTGCTCAATGCGGTGGCAAAACCAGACTGTGCAAAGGATGAGTTATCCCAATGGTAACGTCCCTTGATAGCGGTGTTCAATGCCAAGACAGGAGTGAACCAAGGCTTGGCTTCCTCACCTTCGTCAAGGGCTCCACCGTACAGTGAGAGCGCCATACCCGGGCCAACGATGGCACCGAAGAACAAGGCAACATAGGTCAGGATGAAGAAGAAGGCTTTCTCATTGGCAAAGACATGTTCCATTTCGTAGAGGAAGCCACCCCAAAGGCCACCGTGGTCAGACATCAGGCCGTACTCAATGTCAGGAGCCCAGTGGGTGAAGCCCATGCTGGCAAAGAGAATACCAGCGAGGCTGAAGAAGGTCAGGATGAACAGCGGGGTCTTGATCCATGTATTGGTCGGCCCTACGTGCGCTGCAACTTCGCCCTTAGGCGCTCCTGCAAAGGTCTTGAGCCACATACGTGACATGTAGAAGCCCGTCATTCCAGCGCCCAAGAGCACACAGAGGGCAGGATACATGAAACGAGGGTCTTCAAGAGCAACACGCCATGTATTGGCGATGATGCCTTCCTTTGACCAGAATCCACCGATAAGTGGGAATCCCATGATGGAGAGTGAACCAACCAGCATGGCCGTGGCAGTCAACGGCATCTTGGACGCCAAGCCACCCATGTTGTCCATGGACTGAGCGTCAAACTCGTCATGGTGGCCCGCTTCGACTTCGTTGCGGATGCGTCCGAGTGTCAAGTCCAACTCTGGTACGTTGATGGACCCGTTGCCGTCAAGGTCGAGTGCTTTCATCAAAGGTGCCATTTCCCAAGGTGGCAAATCCACAATGTCGGCCTTCTTAAGAGCCGTTTGGAATTCATAGGTGTCAATTTCGCCCGAACCGTCCAGATCAATGCTCGCAAAGAAATCAAACGCTGTTTGTCCGTTAGCCTCCAAGTAGTCGGCCAGCATAACCAATTCCTTTGGTGTGTCGTGATGCCCGTCATCATGGTCGTGATGATGCAGGTGATGATGCGCATGGTGCACTTCGTGAATCACAGCTCCACTTGCCATGAACAGCATACCCTTGGCCATGGCGTGGTTGAAGAGGTGGAAGAGTGCAGCGCCAAAGGCGACGATCACTATAGCGTGGTTCACGTAATAGTCAGGGTTCTTGGTACCGTCTGCTAGGTACTCGTGCCAGTGAAGGGTATTTGCAAGGTAGAGAGCTGCTCCGAGTCCAGTAAAGATGTAAGCGAGTTGCGACATTGTTGAGTAAGCCAAGACTTTCTTCAAATCGTTCTGGACGAAGGCAATAGCTGCGGCCATTACTGCGGTTGTACCACCGATGGCTGCGATGATGAAGGCCAAGTCTGCGAGTTCACCATGCAAGGCTTCGGCTCCAAAGAAGGGGAACATACGTGCTACGAGGTACAATCCAGCATTGACCATGGTCGCTGCGTGAATCAAAGCAGAAACTGGTGTTGGACCTTCCATGGCATCCGGCAACCAAACGTGGAGAGGGAATTGGGCAGACTTGCCCACCGCTCCGATGAACATGAGGCCGAGTGACCAGGCAAGCATACCTGCATTGCTTTCTGCCACGGATTTGATTTCGTATTTGTCAAACACGACGTCGTAGTCGAGGGAACCAAAGAGGTACCACATCATGGCCAAGCCGACCATGAGGAAAACGTCACCCACACGAGTGGTGAGGAAGGCTTTCTTGGCTGCATAGGCAGCGCTTGGGCGTTCGTAGTAGAATCCGATGAGGAGATAGGAACAAAGTCCCATCAATTCCCAGAAGATGAACAACCAAAGGAAGGAATCTGCGAGAACCATCCCGAGCATACCTGAGCAGAAGAGGACGAATTCAGCATAGAAACGGTGATTCCGGTTGTCATTGATGGGATCGGTATTCATGTAGCCGACTGCAAAGATATTGATGAGTAAACAGAGGAAGGAAGCCACGAAGAGCAGCAACACGGTGATGTGGTCCACGTGAATGCCAAATCCAAAGGTGACTTCTTGCGTGGCAACTCCTGATTCCCAAATACTCGATGTGAACCAGGTCCAATCAGAAAGTTTCTGAACGCCCCCGTAGGCCCCAATAAAGTCGGAGATTAGCCACAGAGCGAGCAAGAGGCTCGCACCCATGACCGGGAGAGCGATCAATCCGCCCTCCTTGAGATTCTGCTTCCAGAACTTTTCCCCGTTGTACAACTTGCCGAACAGCAAGATAACCGGGAAGGCCAGCATGGGAAGGAGGATGATGAGCGGTGCATATTGCGCAGCTGTGCTGTCAACGATAACGGAACTACCTGTACCTGATGCCATAACTTCACCTCAGTTCCTCAGGACGTTGACGTCGTCCAGCGTAATCGATTCGTGTTGACCGTACATGGCCAAGAAGATAGCAAGACCAATCGCCACTTCGCTTGCAGCGATGGCGATGGCAAAGATGGTGTAAACCCATCCAGTCGTGTCGCCGTGGTAAACGGCTGCTGCTGCGAATTGCATGTTCGCAGCGTTGAGCATCAATTCAATGCACATCAAGACAATGATGGCGTTCTTTCGGGTGAAGGCCCCGGCCAAACCAATGACGAATAAGAGCGCTGATAGCCCGGATACCCATGCTGGATCAATCATTCTTCTTCACCTCCAAACTCCCACAGAAGATTCTCCATTCGCTCGTCACGAACAAGGTAAGCAGCTCCCATCATGGCCATGGCCATCAAAAGACCAAGCGCAAGTAGTGCAAAGCCCCAGTCGTGCAGTAGGGAATCAGCGAGCCCTGAGGTGGTAGGCGTCGTGGAACTTGGCTCGCTCCAAACGCTCTCTTCGTTGAGCACGGCAACCAGAATGAAGCCGAGTGCGAGGAGGCCCATACGAGTGAACAAGGAGATGAACTTCATTCGAAATCCTCCTCCAGAATCTGTCGACGGGTGAGCATGATACCAAACAGGACGACTAAGCCAACACTGGCGAGGTAGACGAGAATCTGAATGGCTGCGAGGAATTCAGCCCCGAGGAGGATAAAGATGCCAGAGACTGCCATGAAACAGAAGATGAGTGAAAGCATCGAGTGAGCGACGCGCTGAGCAAAAATCAGCCCCAATGCACCGCCGAGAGTAATAGCGGCGAAGAGGAAAAATACTCCCGTTTCGGCTGCACTGGCGACGTCCATCTCAGGCATCTCCTTTTGCAGCGGCTTCCTTGGCTGCCTTCTTGGCTCGCTTGTCGCGCTCCTTGGAGGCTCGCTTGGCCAATTCAGCATCAACGGCTTCTTGATGAACACCAGGCAGGACACGTGTCCGTGATGCATCAAACCAGAGGTCTTGTCGGGTAAATCCAGACATACCGTCGTACTCGTTGGTCATGAAGAAGGAGGTAAAGCCACAGGATTCCATGCAGAGCCCACAGAACATACAACGCCCGAGGTCGATGCGACCGGATACGATTTGGTCGTCTGCGGGAAGCAGTTCGGAACGGTCGACCATGGCTTCCTCGCCAGAATCGTTCCATCGCACCGTAGCGGTGTCGCCTGACAAGTCGAGAACTTCTGCAAATCGCCATTCTTGAGGTGCGTCGGTGTGAGCTGTGACGTGGTTGAAGGTATCCAATTCAGCAACGACTTCCGGCTTCTCGACTGCAGCGTACTTTCCGACTTCAAGGTCGACCCCCATGCCGGCGTTTTCGCCTTCAGCACCGTCAAGGACGTCAACACGCAACTCAGTGGTCATGTGCAAACAATCGTTTGGACAGATGTTAACGCACATCTTGCACGCAGTACAGGTTTCCCAAATCACGCCAATTCGCCCGTTGTAATTACCGGGGACGAAGAGCCAAGGCTCCATGTCTTCAAGACGTTCGTATGGATATTGAACCGTCTGTGGCTTCCAAAGGGTTGGTTTGAGGTCGGAAGTAACACGGTCTGGTGCAAATTCTTGGCGGCTGATGTCGTTCATGTCCGCAGTGGAAGCAGCTCGAGAGCGACTGCCATCGTCAAGGAATTCAGGGTGGCTGGTATTGTGATAGGCTCCAAGGCGCTTACCGAACCGCTTGCCGATGAAGGGGAAGGTTCGCAATGCTGTGATCAAGGTAATCTTAAACGGATACCAAAACAAGTTTCTGAAATTCGGTTGTGCGTGTGGATGCATTGGCATGGTTTCACCTCACTCCTGCCCCGGGATTACAGTTCCCGCAGGCTCGACAGTATGGACGTGGAACATTCGTTCCGGTGTCGCTGATTTATCCTCGTCGTTCAGATAAATCACGAAGACAGCAAGCCAGAACAATGTGGTGAGGATGGGGACAAGGCTCGGGATACCAAAGGCGTCCCATGCATTTCCACCAGCCACAGTATCGGCCATGTTTTCGGGTTTGAACAGGTAGAGGCGGTACACCAGAGCCAAGAAGACCTGGAGAACTGCCAAGGGCAAGAGCATGCGCCATCCGAATTCGAGGATTTGGTCGGTTCGGATACGAGCCAAGGAAAAACGGGCCCAGACGAAGACAATAAGGAAGACAAGCCAGGATTTCACGAGCGTCATAATGGCGCCAGGAACCAGCAGGTACAATCCACCGAGGCCGAGGAATTCGATCGAGCCAATGGTGCCTTGGAAGGGCAGGTGCCAGCCGCCAAGGAAGAAGTGAGTGAAGAGGAAACAGGCTGCGTAGGTGCGAATGTATTCAGCCATGAACAACATACCGAATCGCATGCCTCCGTATTCAGTCCACCATCCTTCAACCAGTTCAGCTTCCGCTTCTGGCATGTCAAAGGGTACACGTTCAACTTCTGCAATCATGGTAATGAGGAAAAGCGCAGCGGCAAGTGGCATCAAGAAGATGTTCCACGCACCCGCAGAGTGTTGGAAGTGGATGCTTTCGATGATGTTGAACGTCCCTGAGAGGATTGCCACCGAGAGCAGAGTGAGCAAAAGAGGGATTTCATAGGCCGTTAGTTGGGCTGCGGAACGGATCCCGCCGATGAGCGTATACTTGTTGTTGGACGACCATCCGGCAAAGAACACACCAATGGGTGCAATTCCGAAGATAGCAATGGCGTAGAGGATGGACAAATCTGGGTTGGTGGCGTAGATTCCACTCGAGAGCGGAATCATACCGAGAATAAGAAGTGTGGATGACACGATAAGGAAGGGTGATACCTCAAAGATGAGGCGGTCTGCACGTTGAGGAACCATATGTTCCTTGACAAGGAATTTCATACCATCAGCAACGTTTTGGAAGAAACCAGGGAGGATGGTTTTGCCCATCCATGAACGGTTGTTGACGCGATCGACGGTTGGGAAGTTTTCGTCCCTATTGCCGAAATTTTTGTTCAGCCATTTGTTCACAGCACCGATCGGTTTTCCGAGGCCAAACGGAAGCATGTTCCACCACTCACCAGCAGTCACACCGTTTTCACCGACCCAAAGCGAACGAAGGGCAGTGGTTGCGCCGTAGCGGTCTTGCATACGAGCGACTGCCTTGCGTTCAATCCACAAAATGGCGAATTGGGAGAAGAAGAGCATCAAAAAGACGACGTTGACCAGAGCAAAGGTGGCGACTGCGAAGGAAATTGACGAAGCGCTGTCCTCAAGAGGCGTGCCTGAAAGAAGGTCGATGAGACTTGAGCGGAGAACTCCGTCCCTGCTCATCATGAAGCCAACCAAATCGTACTTGTCATCCATGATATCACCTCAACGATCGGTTTCTCCAATGCACGGATCAAAACTGCCCATGATGGCAGGAATGTCGGCTACCTTGTATCCAATCATGGTTTTTGCGACAAAAGGAATGGTGATGAACATCGGTGAACGGATTGACAAGCGGTATGGATTCTTTCCACGGCCATCGCCACCGCCCTTGATATAAAATTGAGAAGCTCCACGAGTGCACTCATAATGAGAGAACCCTGTTGCCCCTTCTGGAGCACGCGTCGGTGCTTTGGCGAGAATCATCGCATCTCCGCTGGAGTAATTGGTATTCTTGCCGCCGGGAATCTTTTCAATCGCATCAAGAATCATGCGGCAGGATTGACGCATTTCTTCCATTCGAACTCGATAGCGGTCGTAGCAATCAGCACCTTTGACCGAGGTTGGCTTCTCAACTGCAGGCTCCCAATCTACTTGGTCGTAGACGGAATAGGGGTGAGCCCAGCGAACGTCGTAATTGACGCCAGCAGCACGAATGTTTGGTCCAGAGACGCCAGCGTTGACCATGTCTTCGGCCTTGGTATAGCCAACGCCTTGCAGACGTACGAGCCAGATGGTAGATTCGTCAAGCATCATTTCATATTCTTCAATACGCTTTTCGAACAACTTGACTTTTGCAATCAATCGGTCGGCGAATCCTACGGGTATGTCCCGCTTGACGCCACCGACACGTGGGTAATTGTAATGCATTCGAGAGCCGCCGAGTTCTTGCAACAAATCGAGGAACATTTCACGGTCACGCATGCACCAGGTCATGAGTGTGAGGCTTCCAATGTCGGGCCCGTAGGCACCGAGCCACATCAAGTGGGAGGCGAGTCGCTGGCATTCTGCAGAAATCAAACGAATGTATTCGGCACGTTCTGGAACGTCAACCTCGAGGAGGTCTTCTGCCGCATAGATGTAGGAATTGGCCCATGTCATAGCGCTGACGTAGCAAAGACGGTCGCAGTAGGGGGTGATTTGAGTGAAGTCGCGAGCCTCGGCAATTTTTTCCACACCTCTATGGATGTAGCCAAGTTCTGCGTCAGTATCGACGACCGTTTCACCATCAACCTTGACACGAAGTGTCCAGAGTCCGTGCGTCATTGGGTGTTGAGGACCCATTGTAATCCACATTTGTGCCATGATACCGCCTCACTTCACACGACCCTCGTCGGTTGGTTTTCGACCGAAGCCTTGGGCATCGTCGTACATTTCATTGAAATCGTGATAGCGGATTTTATGCTGCTTTTGCAACGGATGGAAGCCTTCTGGGCTGTCGTGAGGGTTGAGCACACGGTGCATGTTTTCATGGCCTTCAAATTTGATACCAACCAAATCCCAGGTTTCTTTTTCATTCCAGTCTGCTCCAACCCAAATGCCCTGTACACTTGGCACTGAAGGAACATCGGTTTGGGGCAGGGTGATGAGAACTTCAAATTCAAGGGGGACGTCTTTGCCGGACAACTTTTCAGCCACGTGGACTGTGTTGGTATGTGGCTTCTGATTGGTTACTGGCTGGCGCATCAAGTGGTAGACGACATCCCATCCGCGGTCTTCACCGCCTTCAGGGAAATGTGTCCCTGTGACCATGGAGCAGTAATTCGCACCGAGGTCAAAACGAAGTGTTTTCGCAAGTGCAATCCAATGTTGAGGGGGCGTGTGAATGCGAACAAAAGGCATTTTGAAATCATTGGAATGATGCTCGACGGTTGCCTGAACATCAGCACCGCCATAGCGATCCATCACCGATGCAACGCAAGCAGCAGCTGCCGTTTCGGCCTGCTCGTTCGTGATGCGCATTCCCACGGTTAATCCTCTCCGACGATAACGGGCTTGTCGCCCTTGCGGCCGCTGCTTGGAGCAGCACCAATACGAATGATTTTCTCACGCAGCAATCCGAATCCATCGATGAGGGCTTCGGGACGGGGTGGGCATCCGGGGATGTAAAC
>QQSD01000062.1:51283-75690 GCA_003602485.1 Candidatus Poseidoniales archaeon
ATGCAGTACTTCGGCTCGGGCATTTGCTCCCAAAGACGGACGACCTTGTCGGCGAACTTCTTGGTGATCGGTCCGTTGACGAGGAGGACATCGGACTGACGGGGGGATGAGCGGAACAAAACTCCGAAACGGTCACCGTCAAATCGTGGCGTAGCGGCCGCAGCCATCTCAATCGCACAGCACTTGATGCCCAGATGCAGGGTGAAGAGGGATTTACGGCCAGCCCAGTTGAAATAACGGCCTGCGAGAACACTGAGGAACTGCTTAATTTTGGTTGCCTTGAGGGCTTCGTCGGTGACGTCGCCGACCATTTCCACCAAAGCACGGCTGTTGAAGGCTGCATAGTTTTCGTCTTGTCCTGCCATATCAACTCACCTCAAATGTAAATGCGACCTCGCTTGCGGAACACATACCAGACACCGAGCGACATGGTGGCAAAGAAAGCCCCCAAGGTCAACAGAGCACTGGTTGCCCGCTCGACTGCTCCCGTTCGGTCCACGACGTCTTGAGCGGTGGCGTCGGATGCGACCATGCCTCCAAGAACGAGGAACATGAAGGCCACGTCAAACACAAGGAAGATGATGGCATACCAGTAGTATTGGAAGTGGAATTGAATCATGGCATCCCCTACAGGCTCGCTACCACATTCAAAGGTCGTTAGACGACGAGGATAGAGGCTGTGGTCACGCTCGTAACCTTCGAGCAGATAGGACCGAGTGATGTGAGGACGGGCAGGGTCGACCTTGGGACGAACGACCCACGTGATGAGGAAATTCGTGAGCGGCATGATGATTCCGACAACCGTCAAAAATCCGATGGAAAGATAGGCACTTGGTACTGATTCAAGTCCCGACATCGTGACACCTTCTGAGAACGCCTACGCTCTCTGTTCTTTCCCAAATGACCCCCCTCAATAAGCGTTGTCAAAGGGCGTGGACACAAAGCGCCCGTCAAGCGCTTCTTTTTCAGGCTCGCAGGAGCGGCTTTTTCTGGTTGAAAAAGCGTTCGAAGAGAGGTCAGCGCCTGCGTATGATGGCGACGAGGGCAAGGAGCAGGAGCATGCCTGCTGCAACGACTTGAACGGTGGTGTTGTTGGCCAGCGAAATGACGCCATCGGGGGCGGAGCCTTGGGCGGCAAATTCGATGTTCTGACGGTCGAGAACACCGGTCTCGGTTGGTTCAGCGGAGAGTGTGAATTTGTACAAGTCATCAATCTCAGCACCGTAAGGCGCTCGGATGGTGACGTTCACGTAGAGACGTTCGCCTTCGTTGACATTGCACAATAACTCGCTGCCTTCATTCTTACAATCAGGATTATCACTGTCAAGAATCACTGACCATCCGCGAAGGTTTTCAGAGGCGAAGACGCGAATTTCTGTTCTTACGTTGCCAGTATTAACAATTGAAATCTCTGTTTCAACCGCAGCTTTGCCGTAAACGATGTCGACTTCTTGACGGGAGCCGGCTTCGACGAATTCGATCTCATGGACAATACTGACCTCGAGAGAAAGCGTCACCAAACCACTTCTGTCTGCAGCATTAGAAACGCTGGTAGCAAGAACCTCAAGGAGTCCACTCTGACCTGTTTCTGCCCCTGCGTTAACACGAATGGTCATCTCGAGATAGATTTCAAACACCTTGGCCTCGTATCCGTCAATCAAACCGTTGTCGATTCTCTTTTGGTCTGCGGAATTTGAGTCAATGGCGAGGTAAGGAGTATTGGTTGCAGGGTCAAGAACGAAACTCTTGTTGGCGATGTCCCAAATTCCGTATCCTCTTGGGACGGTCAGCTCACCGTTGACTGGCAAACCGTAGGCAGTAATCGAACGTGTAGCAATTCCTTCGAGCCCACCGATGGTAAATACGGCTTCGTCCGAACCGTCACCAGTGTTGCGAATCCACATCCCAAGTGTTTGCTCACCGCTGGGTGGAAGAATAATCGAAGCAGTCGTTGCGGTATCCGTCGCTTCAAAACGAAGGTCCATTGAGAAGTTCCGGTCGGAGAGAACCGCAAGGAAGACGGCTTCTCGCTGGTTATCGGGGATACCGTCACCGTTGTTGTCCTGGCTGTTGGGATCGTCTTTGTTTCGGATGCGGACAGTGATTTGAGAGTTCTCGAGTTCTTCTTCCCCATCAACACTCACCACGAGGTACACTCTGGTTGTTCCCTGTGGATTCGCCTCTATCTCGCTGAACAGCATACCGTCCTCGTTTTCAAAGGATGTATCCCATGAGGGGTTGGCTGTTTGAGATACGACGGAGAGGCCGATGGTGTCCCTTACGTTTCCGTTATTGATGATGTCAATTGGGAAACGAACTTCTGTACCTGAACGCCCGGTTTGATCCGTAGCAGGCACGTCAACATCCATGCCGTGAACGGCCGCTACCGAGACGCTGAGGATGACCGAGTCATAGGCGGTACCACCGCTTGAGGGGAGGACGCTGAACGTCAGTTCAATCTGTTCGGTCGCCAAAGCATTTTGCGGCACACGGACAGTGACATCAATGCTGGTTGATTTTTCGTTGCCGTGGCGTGAACCTACAGAAACTGTTGATTGCTCCAGTTGGACGGCCCATCCAGTCGGGGCAGAGGAAGAGGCTATTCGCAAGTTGTCTGGCCCGTTGCCTTGATTGGTCACGGTGATTGAAGTTGATTTGTTGTTGCCTGGCTCAATGTTTGAGAGCAGTGAGGTCGCAACCGAAATACTGGCGCCGTACGATTGGCCCACGATGACACGCAGATTGGTCTGGCATTTGACGGTCGAGCCCTCCTTTCCTGCGATGGCGATGATGGTCTCAGTGCCTGTAGTGACCGAATCATCAGGAGAGACTGTGAAATCAAAGGTTTTCTCACCGTTGCCGTTATTGTAGGGCAAGAGTCCAGATGAAGCCCCATCAACTTGGACCCACGTCGATTTACTGCCGACAGAAGAAGCCGTCACCGTCCAGTCGGAGTTTCCGGTATTGGTGTAGGTTGCTACCACGGTGGATTCAGCATCGGGATTGACGGTGATACTTGTCTTGCTGAGTTCGACCTCACATTCCTTCAATTCGGGGACAATCAATTCGAAACCTTCGGTGTCTTTGGCCTCTTGAGAGGGGTCATTTGCAACCGTTCCAGTCACTTCCCAGCAGTACTTGTCTGCGGATTGTCCTTCTGGAACTTCCACTGTTGCCGTGACAGTTTCTGATTCTTCCTGATCCAAGTTGACCGTCGTTTCACTAAGCGAAACGGTGAACTCAGATGCACTGTCACACCCAGGCCCTGTACCCTCAACCACACCCAAGTTGATGGTCTCGTTGGTTTGACCTGTATTTTCAATCTCAACAAGATAGTCTACTTCTTCCTCACCACTCCATGTCTTCTCGTTGTTATTGATGATGACATCAACGCCGAACAAAGCACTTCCAGAGCCGTCACCTGCTGTTGTTGTCACAGTGACTGATTCTTGGGCTGGAGCACCTGCCACGTCCGGTGGCGTCGCTTGTTCGTTAGCGGAAACGGTGATGGTTGTGTCACATGTGCCTTCTGCAGCCTGAGTCAATGAGATGTTCATGGTTGCTTCTTCGTACGAGCCCGCATCAATCGGCCCGGTGATTTGAGTGACGGCGGACGTGTAAGCATTGCATTCTTGCGTTGCTTCTTCAGAGGTAGCGATACTTACAGTTACAGGATTTGACCCCGTGTTGCGAACTCGGATGGTGTATTCACCGGCTTCACCCGGGTTAACTTCGAGAGCCGAGGGAATAGGTGTCACTTGAATGGAAGCGTCACGAGCCCCGTCCGCGCTGGCGACTGGCGCAACGAGTGGAAGGAGAGCGGCGCAAAGCACCGCCACAAGGAAGACTGCTCTCCTTTGTTGCCTCGTATCCGCGGCAGCACGAGACCTCATGGCATGCGCTCGTGGTCCTCCTATCAAAACCCTATGCTCTTCTCGTTTCAAAACGAGCCTTCCTTATCATGCTATGACGAAGTGTTCTGCACCGGCTTGGCAGTTGGTACATTGCGTTACTTCGGACGCCTGGCATCCACCTTCGCCATCAGCGTGATAGCGGGCACCGCAACTTGGACACCCTCGGGCCTTTCCAGCGACTGGCTTTCGACAGGCCCAACAAATCGGAGCTTGTGTCACGGCGGGTGCCGTTGGAGTTGGTACTGGCATTTGGGCGACCACGTTGGGCATCATTGGAGCGACAGGCGCCTCACGATTGCGACGGGACTGCAAACCTAGGATGATGAAGGCCACGACAAGAACAATCCCCACAAGAGAAAGAGCCACGGTCGTTGTGAGGCCTGAGGTGGATGATGTACCGATTGGCTCCCCAGATGCTGAGGCAGCAAAGGAAAAGGTTGCCTGAGTTGACGGACTGTCGACGAGTTCTAGGGAGATACTGGCATCTCCAGGAGCATCGGCACGTATGTTAAGACGAACCAGAGTAGATTGGCCAACCTCCAGATCAAGGAGGTCGTTTCCATCCACAGAGACGCTCCAGTCTTCTGTGACGAGACCTCGGACTTGCCGCTGAAGAGGTGTATTGCCGCTGTTGGTGATTTCAACCGTCACCTGCCGTTGTTCGCCTGTATTGAAAGAGGGGACGGCTCCCACATCCCAGGTTACTTGCTCGTTAACAGACACAAGCAATCCGACCGTCGTGCTCAATTCCACACCGTTGTCTGCGAGGGTAAGTGTAAACGAAGGCTCACTGAGAGGTGGGGTTGAGGCTGCAATCAATACATTGCAAACCACCGGTACAACCTGTCCAATGCTTACTGATTCAACGGATGTACAATCTCCAAACATGGAGGGCGATAATTGCAGACTGGCGCTCGGAGACCATGCTGTTTCCGCATCATTGCTCAAGAGCCAGGTGAACTTCATCGATTGGCCCGAAGGATGCGACCCTGGACCCTGCGTAGTACCGTAGGATGTACCGTCGCTAAATTCCAAACCAACGAAGGCCAAGTTCGGATTCGGAAGGACCTCAACGTCCAGCCGTTGTTCCCACGTAAAGCGAGATGAGCCATTGTCAAGATTGAATTTGATGACTCCGGAACGTGCATTACCGTTGCCCTCGAGAGAAAACAACAAATTCTTTGTAGAAACCCATGAGAGGTCAAAAGGTTCGGTGTCGCTGGCGATTGACCAACCACTTGGTAACTCGAAAGATGGGGAAAGAAGCATGTCAGTATTCCCTTTGTGTTCAACTGAAAACATCAGACTGATGCTTGAATCAGGGCGTAGAGTGCCGATTGAAGATTCAAGATTGATTGCTAATTCACGGATGGTCATGACCTTGATTGGAATTTCGAACTCGGTCAATTCTTGTCCTTCTGTTTGACTCACTGCAGTGAGTTTCACAATTCGTTCTGCACCAGCAGCGGTCATGACTTGAGGCGGTATAAACGACAGTCCAACCGCTCTGTATGCTTCGCTGTTCACAAGACCAGTAGATCCTGATGTTGCACCCGCCTCTGTACCAAGATTGATGAAGCCTGCACCCCATCCAGTAGGGGGTTCAAGGAAAAGGTCGTAACCAATAGGCGCGTTCCCGTTATTGTAGAAACGAACGGTGATGTTGGTGGGGTCTGAAGGGTGCACAGGGACGACTTCGTAATCGAATTCAAGAGCCGCTTCTGGCAGGTCTGGAACAACCAATTCAATGGTGAGTGGATAGTCAACGCCGTTGTCAACATCCAAGCCAAGGAGGTCTATTTGATAGGTTCCCGGAGTCGGTGGAGCTGGATGAACAAGCGTGACCGTGATGTATTCTGAGGCTTGACCTTCCATCGAGAAATTCGAATTGGTACTCCCAACATACCAAGGCATGAACTCATCGGTTTCAATCTTCAATACCTGCCCTGTATCCATGGAGGCATTGGTGCCAAGAAGTGCCGTATTGGTCAGCGTGATATTCCAAGAAGTGGTGGTCGTAGTGCTCGAGTCCAAGGTGATGGAGGGTTGAGGTGTATCCAATTTCACACCCGGAGCCGTCACGTTGGTTTGAATGTCGAGAATGTTGTTATTTTCCCGAATTTCCTCGAGGTCGTCATCGGGGTCAATGATGAAGGAAAGGGTAGCTGGGCCTGCGGTTTGAGGCGTCCAAGACCACACGAGATTCTTGGTTACTCCTGCCCCTAACTCGATTGTTTTGCGGTCCAGCTCCGTACCGTCGACTTCAAACGCAATAGGGAAAGCATCGGCTTTGATGTTACCGAAATTGAAGAAACTGGTCGTAAGTTGCACCGGGTCACCCACTTGAGGGATGCCGACATTCATCGCAAATCCATCGGGCTCAACCATCGGGTCGGGGCGCAAATCATTCACTCCGTGCCCGAGTATAGCAATAGCATAGGGTTGGGTTTTGGAACCACTGTGTTGGGCATCCTTCACCTTGACTGTCCATGTTCCTTGACCTGCCGAGTCGATCAGAACGACTTCGAGATTGTTGACCGAATCACGCGTACCTCCAGTCGTTGAACGCCCGTTGGCGAAATCATTTCCAAGATACACCGTGCCGTCGGGGGCAGTAATTTCAAGATCCAAGTCGTTGACAAGTTGAGCGCTTGAGAATCTTGAACCTCGCTCGTCCGACCAGGTTAAAACGGCTTTGAATAAGCCTGAGTTTTGTGTGAGGTTAAATGCGTATGATTTGCTGTTCCCTGTCCCTGAAAGAACGGAGCGGTCATCCACCCAAATACCTTGACCTGTTGAAGGTGCGAGGGTGTTTCGAAGGTTGATTCGCCCCCATCCTTCGTCATCATTGGGAATGTCGCGCGTCCCCATGTCCTGGGCGCCAAGGACGAGGAGTGCTTTGACCAAGGCGCCTTGGGGTGATGGACGTTGAGCAATTTCCTGAAGATATTCACGCACCATCGTTGCCGCACCCGCTGCATTGGGGGTTGCCATGGAGGTTCCCGTATATTCGAGATAGTACGAATTGCTCCACGTGGCACCGCCCGTGTCCGCTGCTTCCTGCGCCCGACACGAGCGAACATAGCCACCTGGAGCGACGAGGTCTGGCTTGATGCGTCCGTCATCGGTTGGCCCTCTTGATGAACCGCTCATTATCGTATCAGGTGCTCCATTGTATCGATTTTGATGGTTGCCTACTGAAATGATGTTTTTGGAGGTTGCAGGTGGAGACACCGTACCTGAATCGGGACCGTCATTTCCGGCAGCGAAGAGGATGGTCAATCCCTCACGACCGTTGTAATAACGGTCGTAATAATTCGCTCGGTCGTCGACATCTTCGGTCTCAGAATTGTATTTCCCCTGTTGGCTTTCTGCCGATGAACCCCAAGAATTGGTGTGTGTGCGTGCGTTGGCATTGTAGGCCGTATTGAGCAAATTATTGAGTGACGGGGATTGGAAATTCCCGGTATTGTCGTTTTCCATGGCTTGGAAATACAAGTCTGCTGCTTGGGCAACGCCGCCGTAACCGCCTCGAAACCCGTCACCAAGAACCGTACATGATACGTGTGTTCCATGACCTGAATGTTTGTCAGCGGTTGAACCGTCACCGATCACGTCGTAACTGCCGACCACACGTGTTCCGAAGTCACCGTGGTCCTCATCGAGACCTGCATCGGCCACTGCTACAATTTGTCCAGAGCCGTCCAAATCGGTTGTGAAATAGGTGCGCATCGTATTGGTTTGCATGTGATTGCGTGATTGGTCATTGAAGGCGGCGAATGAGGGGTCGGGGCGGAGGTACATCACCGATGGTTGTTGCATGATTTGGTGAATCTGTCCGCTACGAACGTAGCCTTCATATCGCCCTTCGTCCCAAGCACGGGAATCCTCTAAGCTCTGCTGAACAACGTTGGCGAGGTCTTGATTCAACTCACCACCATCCTCATCGGACAATGCAACCACGTCTTGTGGACCGATGTCGTTTCTCCAGCCCTCCAAACGTACCAGCGTCGATTCCAAAGCAAGTTCACCCTCGTTGAGAAGGAGAACATCAAGAAGGTCGTCGTGGATGAGCATGCCGAGAGGCACTGCGTGACTCACGAGAGCGGCAGGATGAGATTCAGCTTGTTGAAGAGCACTCGGTGTACCTTGAAGCAGCAAGCCCGAAGGGGCGATGTATTCTCGGACTTCAAGGCCAGGAATCATCGACAAGGCTTCTCGAGCCTCCGTCATTCGCACGTCATCGGATAGAATGAGCAGCAACAAATCGAAACGTGGCTCCATGAGCTCGGCTGGAATGGGGCGGTTCAATTCAAGGCCCTGCTCGTCAAATTGACCGATTGAACTGATGGCAACTGGAGCACGGACTTCGTCGATCAAGGTATTATCCATCTCCCCCACAGCATCGTGGTAGACGTCATCTTTGATGTCAAAGCGAACCCAATTAGGAGGGTATGGGGATTGGACCTCATCGTTCTGGGCTTTTGGCATCAGAACTGAGCCGGATGTTGAGGCCAGCAAGAGCAGGACGAAGACGCCTGCACAAATGCGGCTGGAATACCCTGCCATGATGATGGCTTTGGCTCATGTCCTTTATCGGTTCGGTCTGCTTGAACAAACAGTTCTTCAATTCAAAGGCCAGAAGTGACGGTCTGCTTTGTCAAAGAAAATTTCCTGCGACCAAACACCGACATTATGCGGCCATGATTCTTGACGCAATTCGCCTGAATAATCGGTGTAGGTCAAATCGATGACGATGATGTAGTCGTCCCATATCGTATAGCCGATGACCATCATCTCCAACTCATCGCCTGAAATTGAGGTGTGGCCCTCGACACGAGCAAGTTCAAGAGACATCGTTTCGATAACCTCTCCATCGCTTGTTTGGAATTCAATCTCGAGACTCACATCGGTGATTGCTCGACTTCCGTCGTTGTGAATCTCTGTCATCATCAAATGGCCACCACGTTGCATGTAGTGGGTCTCAAGGGTGACTGCATCTCGAGGCAGTATCCAATACCAACCACTCACTGCAAGCACGATGAACAGCAGAACGACTGCTCCAGCCATGGCCACACGAGTGGGTGTCACCTCGCCTCGCAAGGTATCGAGAAGTTTGGCTGCTTCTTGAGCTGCCTCCCATGCTTCCTCGTCCTCTGCTCCTTCATCCCGTCGGAGTTCATCGGCTGTGGGGACGTCGGACATGTGATCACCCGAAGATTAAGGCCAAGCCGCTGGCCACTGCTGAACTGATTGGGTCAACGACCATGATGTGTCGCGTTTCAACCAAGCCACCGGTCAAACTTCCGACCAGTGAAAGGTCCGTCACGATACCGTTTACGCCAATGGACGAGGCAGTTGGGACGATACCGGTAAATTGAGCATCGAGGAGAACTGCACGCCCTTCGAATTCAAAATCACCGAAGAACGGGATGTAATAGCCCGGCTCAAGGTAGGCTTCAGCGCTCGCTACCAAACGGCCATCGGTGATGTCATCAATAACGATGAGTGGATATTCCCCGGGTCCAGAGTAAATGTGAATGGTCGCTCCTTTGAGGTTTTGACCCACAACTTCAATCCGTTCAACGGTGACACCAGGTGCTGCTGGCATGTCGGTTTGCCGGATGTACACCTGCTTGACACCAACGCCTGATGATTCGACACGCATACCAAAGTCATCGGTGAGTTCGAGAACGAAGCGGGTTGGCAAATCCTCCGCGAGCATCAAAACGTCGCCCTTGGCATCAATGGCTCGCCCGCTTGCTTCCAAGTAGAGGTCCATGTCGTCAGTGTTGGAAGAATAATCGAGCGTCCTCATGCCTTGGAATGCAGTCTGCTTTCGAATGTCAAACCGAGTATCTGGTTCGGTAGCAAGGTGCATTTCACCCGGCAAGTCACGCATGAACGCCGTTGATGGCCACCAAAAGCCGTCGACATAACGCAATTGTTGGAGCATCAGTGAATCAGCCGAATGCTCGTTGATACGATATTCTTCAGGAACTACGAGGTCGAGAATGAGGATGTCACCGATAACCGCCGATACGTCTGTGGACTGAGGGATTCCCATCACTAGGGTCTCGACGCGTGTGAGTGCTTGGTGGTCAATCAGGATGGCATGAGCTGAGTTGAGACGAACTCCCGCATCATAGTGCATATCGATGGATACACGTGGGACGGTGAGGTTTTCTTGAGTGGAGAAAAGGGCGTTGATTTCGACGTTGCGCGGTTGTGTGGTATCAAAACCATCAACATATAATTGTAAATCTCTACCTTCCAATCCGTTGGCTACAATCGTGAATTGATCTCGCTCAGGTTGCCATTGAGACATTTTGAGATCAATCTCATAGGTCGGAATCTCATCGAGCATTCGGAAGTCATACACCAATTCAATGGTGCCTGCAGGCAGGGAGGGCAGCCACGACCTGATGTGCCATGAACGTCGGTCCTCGAGAGTGATGCCTTGTTCACCGAGAACTGTGAGGTTCACATCACCCATTTCAGCGGCAAAAATCCTCCCGTCTTCCAAAGCGTAAACCAGTGGCTCCGCCCCCGTGACGTTGGTGGATTCAATGATTGAAAGTGCTTGAGCACGCTCCCCTTCATCCACCTTGCCGTCTGCCAAAATCTCTGCAATGGCCTCTCGACTTGAGAGCGTGTAGGTTGGCATGCGAGAGAGATTGAATTCCAGGCGTGTTTGTTCAAGGGATTCCAAACCAATACCGTGCATCCAATCTGGCTCTACCTCAAGATTCGAGCCTTTCTTGAGGTCAACGGTCATGTCGAAGGACTCGCCGGTGAATAGATCAAGACCGAGGCTCATGTTTTCACTCTCGCCAATGTCGCCTCCCACGTTCACTGAGAGTGCGTGAACAAAGTCGTTGACGACTTCACCGAAATCAACGAGGTCTCCAAGGAAGAAGGAAACGGCCTCAATACCCTCTTCTTCTCCAAAGGTAGGTAGGGCCAAACCTTCTGAATCGACGTCAGACGGCAGCGTCAACGAAATATTGGCGGGCAACGGTTCGAAATAGACTCGGCCGTTCAAACCGAGGAAGGGGTCATCATAGGTTGATTCATCCTCAAAGGAGAGAGCGAAAGGCGAAGATGTCGCTCGAATCAGTTGAATCTGCGAATTGCCCTCGGGGCCGGTTGAACCTGGTACGAGCGGACTCAAACGTTGAATGGATGTGATGTCAGAAATCTGCATGCTCAAACTGGCCTCGGCAGTGTCCTCATTGACCCAAAATCGCATGTGATCGCCGTCCATGGTCAGCGGGGTTGAAGCATTGGTCATCTGGAGTTGAATCCTTTGCATCGGTTGGTCGGCAACGTAGCCTACGGTATCGCCCAAGACCAGGGAAAATTCTGCGGGTAAACCATCCATACGAATGGCGTTACGCTGGTCTCCGGATTGGCCTCCGTACGTGATGGTCCCAATGGGCTCACTGGCCTGATACTGCAGAGAATCCGCTTGTTGAGCGATGTTGAAGCCACCAGGGCGGTTTGAAACCGTTGCAGATTGTTTCACCGCTGCATCCAAATCACCGTCATCGTGTTTGATGTGGCCGATGAGAAGGGAGCCGCTGGGCGAGCCTTGAAGTTGCATGTCTCGCACTTCGTTAATGGGGTCAAAGGCGTGCCGAACCTGGGAGATACCTCCAATTCGCATGCTCATGGCTACGGGAACAAGCGGGTCAACCGGTCCTGTCCGACCGTCCACCACGGCAATATTCGTGTCTTCGGAAAGAAGAATGTGGTCCATATCGGGCAACCAAGGCTGTGGACTGCTGGCTAAGGCAAAGGTCAGAGTATCGATTTCCATCGGTTCCCGAAGGGAATCCGGAAGGCTCTTTTTGACCTGATTGAAACAGCTGATTTGGATTTCTCCTCCCGTTGAACCGGCCGTTCCTACTACCGCATTGGGCAATCCGTTGAGGATGGTACCGATGTCGAGCACCACTTCAATAACGGTGAGTAATGCATTGTCAAAGAGTTGTGCAATGGTGTTTAAGTTTGGATTATCATAATTCATCCGATTGACACCCGTTGATGCCAATAAGAAACTCCCTTGAATGACAATCACTCGCGGGAGGTTTTCCATTCTCACCAACATCGATGAAGTATCGCCGCTATATCCACCTCGCTTGAAGGTGGAGTCGTAATTGAAAGAGACGATTGACGAGGTACCTGCAATCAAGAAAAGAGTGTTTGGCGGAGACGCAGGATTGATGGGGAGCGTCGGGTCGTTGACGTTTCCGTTGGAATCTCCGCTGAAATTTTTGATAGCGATGATGAGCGAGAGCCGTTCTGGAATTTCACCGGGGAAGTTCACTGAACCAGGGGCTTCTCCAATCGTAGTGAAGATGGCAGCAATTTCGTCTGGATGCATCGTCCCTGATGGCATCCCGCGTATCCACAGGCGGGAATCTGTGATGTTGCCGAAGGGGTCGTCTCCCTCTGGAACGTTGGAGCGGTCCTCGAAGTAATGAATGTAAACATCGGTCCCAACATCGGAGAAAATTTCAACGGTGTCAAAGGTATTCTGGCCGAAATTATCGTTGCGGAGGGTGAGGTCAACTTCGCTAGGAATCTGTGTTTTTCCTTCCTCTGGGTGAAAGCCTACGTCAATGTAGGCGTATTCAAGAATTGGAATGGATTGATCCGGCTGGACCTCACCAAAGTGGACATACCCTACCCCAATGCCGATTCCGCATTTGTGTTCGCGGCTCGGAGCGTCGTAATCTGTGGCAGGGTCGTAATTCAGCGTCTCACTGCAGTCCGTCTGTTTCGTGCCGCCTGGTTGATTGGGGTTGGTCAAGCGCACGGCATAAGGCGCAGTAATACCGGTAAGGGCTAAATCGCTTGAGTTGACTTGTCCTGTCAACAATGCCAGTGTCAACTGCTGAACTGAGGTGAAAGCAGCACTGAGGTCAAAAGAGACGCGTTGAATGCCGACGCTCAAATCAACGTCAACAGGTGGCTGGGTAAAGCGCGTATCGATGACGACTGCGTAAGATTCAGAATTTGAAAGTGTCACATCAAAGGAAAGGCCCTTCATGAGAGTTACCTCAAGGTACTCGAGTTCGTTCCACAACGGGTCGTTCACATTGAGTGACTTGACCGACCATTCAAGGGTCGGACGTAACCAAATCTCGTTGATGGTTGGGATGATACCACCGCCGAATTCTACGCCCCAGCCATCACCAAAGGTCGTCAAGCCCTCAACGGTCAAGCCAACCGAGAGGTCGTCAGTCCCGTCACCATCGATATCGATGAAGTTCTCGAAGAGAACGAAATCTGAGCCAACGAACAGTTCGCCAGTGAAGGTGCCCGAGTCCCATGCTTCGTAGGAGGGGCCGTTGTTTCGTGATGAGAAGTTAACGTAGACTGCGTAGGTATTGATGCCGAAGCCGAGGAGATTGTCAAGCCCTAATGCGTCGACTGAAAAGAGCGTCTCCCAGAGATTGTAAGGCCAAGCATCCGGGTGTGTTGCGACATCGGTCAAAAATTCATAGGGGCGCGGGTGGTCTTCTTCCATCGGTGAAGTATCACGCAATTCTACCTGGTCAAGATAATTCTCGGCGTCGGCCAACGCGTCACCGCTCTGAACCGGACGCTTGGATGCATCAAGAAGAGCGAAGGAACTCTGTGAGCCCTGTATGGCTACGACTTCTTCTCCCGTGTTGGCTCGGTCCGCCAAGGTCTCTGCGAGCGCATCGAGAACGCCAAAGTCATCCCGTGCCACTGAAATGTCAGCCGAAACAGGCTGCATGAGGGAAAAAAGCATCACGCTAACGAGGAGAAATGCAAGGCCTTTCCCGTTGTGTGACTGCGGCAAGCCTGCTCGCACAACGCGTAAAGCAGGCTCATCCATAGGCAAGGGTCATCCCTCCTCCTTTGAGAAGCATTCGCCGCCATGACTCATCTAACGCCTCTTTTTTGAATGACAACAAAGGGTTCATTCATTCTTGATAAGTTGGTCTTCTCCGCAGGAAGGGCAGGCTGTAATCGCCTCACTAAGACCAGCAGGCAGGTCAATTTCAAACAAAGCCCCACAGGCACTGCACGTGTGTCGAACAAGCGTGGGTGCTGGAGCAGGTGGTGGCGTGGCTTGTGGAGGTTGTGGAGGTTCGGCTGCAGGGATGTCTACGGCAGGTACTGTCGGAGCGGGTTCACTCGAAGCAGGAAGAGCTACGCCAGTCGTTGCGGGCTGTGCTGCTGGAGCAGATGCTTGTGCCGGCAGAGCGACAGCATTCGGTTCGGACTCAACTACGGGCGCTGAGGCTGGGGCGGGTTCTTCATCCTCAAATTCAGTCATCAACGATGCGAGAGGGTCGACGGCTGGAGCCGCTGGTGAAGCCATCTCAAAGCCAGATTCGTTGAGTAAGGCAGCCGCTTCAGCAGCCGCTTGACTGCTGCCTTGAGAAAGAGGTGCTGTTGCCACGGTCCGGGGTGCGAAAGCCGTATCGTCTTGAGGAGCAGCGGATGTACCGTAAATGGCTTCCATCTCTGCCTTCTTAGCCGCTGCTTCCTGATCTTCCCTCGGGCTGACCTCGCCCATATCCAGTCCAGCATACACTTCAGCCTTGGCGAGGAGAGGGATGGTTCGCTGTTGAGCGACCATCATCATCTGCCCTTGGGCTTCTTCCACAGATAGACCGCGATTGGTTAGTAGGTCAAGGGCGAGGCGACGTTGCCAGAAACGATAGCCCAGTACACTCAAGCCGCCCAGTAGAAGGATGAACCCAACCATGGCCAGCATAGGCCCGTAGGATACTGAATCTTCCTGTCCAGCAGCGACGTTGACCGAAAAGGCATAGGTTGCTGAGTTATTTGAAGCGTCAAAAACCGTCACGACAATGTCGTTCTTTCCAACTCGGTCAAAGGAGATGCTTGGATTAAGTCCCACACGGTCTGGGTCGTCCCTCGTGTCCCCGTTTCCATCCGAATCCACGGTTGGTTCAAGGTCCCAATGAATCCGCAAATCAACGCCCGAGTCGTATTCGTCACTGACCTGTACGAGGAAACTTGCCGAATCTCCGGAGGCTACATTACCGGGGAAATCTGCCAAGAGAGAGGTGTTGAACCGTGGTAGCGTTGCGTCTACAAAGCGAATGGTTGCAGTTGTGTTGGCTTCATTACCGCTGGGGTCGCTGACAATGAGTGTGACTTCTTGCGTTCGAACCGTTGCACTGGTCAATGTTAGGCTGGTGTTTTGATTTGATGTGACACCGTCGACCAACCACTCACATGACTCAAGTTGGTCGTCGTCGGTACTGGATGCACAGGTGAGAACCATTGGTTGGCCAACATCGGCTTTCCACCCATCCGAGACGGGCGTTCCTCCACTGGATGCCTGTATTCTTGCGGTGGGTGCAACGGTGTCCTCTACCGTGACCGTGTAGGTCGTACTGACCACTTCACCTGAAGGAGCCGTCATGGTGGCTGTCACCGCTTTTTGCCCTGGGCTGTCCCATGATGTTGTGACTTCAAGACCCTGCCCGTTCGCATCGTTTGTACCGTTGCCGTCCAAATTTGCATCGATTGCAGCATCAAAGTCCCATGAGAACGTCCCTCGTTGACCCAAACGGTTTGGAGAGGCAGAGGCATCGAGTGTGATGCTCTCTCCTATGGATACCAGGCTTCCACTGTCGTCATTGATGACGGGGGTCAAGGGGGGTGAGAGTTCGAGGCGTACGGTCATCCGGAGGTATTCTGTTCCGTTGCCACCGCCCAAGGGCACGTCAGTATTGTCAACGACAAGAAGCAATTCTTCTCCTTCGAGGGAACTGGGCACCTGCCATGTGAGTGATTTTGGCGTATCCACGGTTTGCAAACCGCCACCGTCAATGTACTGTATACCAACGGCGCCCGAGGTATAGCGGTCGTGCATGGACCGTGTTTGCAGGTATACGTCTCCAACAAACTCCAGGTCCCAAGCCGAAAGTACCAGAGTGGTTCCCCCGTCCAGGCGGAGTTCATCTCCTTCTAAGAGGACGGAATATGTGCCTGCATCAACGTCCACGAGGTCGTTGAACGGAGTCCAGAAACTTTCTTGCAAGGCAGAGACGGAAGCCGAAACCGTACTGCGCACGCCACCCTGGTCGCCCTCTCCGGCGTCACCGTCATGAGCGGTATTGTCGAGAACCATGTACCAGCGCTTTGCTTGAATGGATGGAGGCACACTCCAGTGGAATTCATAACCACCGAGAGCATCTTCAGTGCTGGCTGGTTGGGCCATTGATGCGCGATATGATTGCCCCAATTCATAGGGCTGAATCCCATTTTCATCGAAGAAAAGAAGGTCGATGGCATCATTGAGAATAACGACATTCATCGCATAGACATCTCCGGGGGAGAGAACGCCCAAATCCACGATGATGCAAACATCAGGGTCAATATCAACGGTTGGAGGAAGTGTTGTCGCTGATTGAGTCACACAGCCCGGGGCATCGCGCCCTTGCGCTGCCAAGGCTGTTGAAGGCACACAAGCCACCAGGAGCAACATCAGGACAACAGTTGCACAGCGCATGGAGTATGGATAGCAATCCGCCCTTTCAACGATTGGGTGTGATGCTCGCCTCTTGCCAGCCATCTTCATTTCGTATGAAGTGGGTAACAGTTCCACCGTCTTCCACCACGATTCGGTCACCATCACCAAGAGCCACAACGGGGAGGCCATCGGCTTCCTGTAGGGCTTCATCCAGGGCGTGACGAGAGGATTTGATACGACTGCTGTAGTGCGTCAGGGCCAGAACTTCAGCTTGCAGGTGTTGGGCTGAACGAACTGCTCCTTTTGCAGTTGAATGCAGGTGCTCCTCGGCTTTGTCACGTTGTTCCTCGAGGAAGGTCGCTTCGTGCACCAGAAGTGTTGGAGCCAATTCGGGCGTAAAACCTTGAGCCATGGAGGCGGTATCTCCAGAGATCATCACGCTGGTTGCTGCGTAATCAGGTAATCTGAAGGTCGTGGCGGTCAACGTCATTCCGTCCGCCAATTGGACATCGTGACCTGTTGCAAGTTGTGTGCGTTCATCGGTGGAAAGGTTGAGTGCCTTTGCTCGTTCACGGTCAAAGGCTCCTTTGACGGACCCTTGACCAAGCATCCAAGCGCAGGAGGGGACTGTATGCGTTGTGGGCACCGCACGAAGAGAGCATTTCTTCCACCCCATCGGCTGAGGCATCTCGTCGAGGAGAACACCGTTGAAAGTGGTGGGATCTAACTCAACCCATCGGCCGCTGACAGGGTCGCCAAGCACCCAACGCACAGGAAAGGCGAGGTATTGGCCGCCAAGTTCGAACCAAGCACGCCATTGGCGAGCCAGTTCTGCTGGTGGCGTATCATCGGGCAGGGGCGTGCCCTCAACCAACGCATCAATCACTCCTGGAGAGGTTGGGCCAAGAATAAGAAGCGGTTGTTGACGGTGTTCTAAGTCCATCGTTTGGAGCCAAGGAAGCGCACCCCACGTATGGTCAAGGTGTCCGTGAGTGAAGGCGAGAACATCAATGTCGCTGGGCTTCAAGGTCACACCTTTTGCCTTGAGTTTGAGATGCTTGCGTTGTGCTGCATAGCGTTCTTGAAACCCTTCGCCCGCATCAACCACGACGGTTCCATCCGTACATTTGACGACACTTCCGCTCACTGAACGTGTGCTCGTTGGTCGTGCTGATGAAGTACCGAGAACATGAACGTCAAAGGGCATGAAATCACCTCAGGAATTCATCGGAATGGGTGTAGCTGGGAACCAACGGAGAAGGACGATTTCATCAATAGCACGAATCCAACGCCACGGGACGGCCAGAGGGATGCTACCTTCGACCAAATCTTCGGGCGTATCGCGCACGAAAAGGTGCGTGCAATGCATGCTTTCCGCATCGATAACGGCATCATGAACGGTTCCTAATTTCCGTCCGTTGGGCAAATAGACTTCAAGACCCGTCCATCTGGACATGACCTCTTCACCTTGCACCATGAAGTAGCCTGTGAGTTGACCCTCAATAAAACAACGGCCAGAGTTGAAGCCATTTGACCCAAACTTGGGTCGTCAATTTAGCGTCACTTACCACGGTTGAGGTTGGCACGGAGCGAAGGTCGCAACTTTTCTGCGCCCTTACCCTTCTTGTGCAGACCACGCCCACGCTTTCCAGCGGAGGTCTTGCCGCGGTATGCTCGTCCACGGTGAGCGGTGTTACCGTTGGCTCGTGAGAACACACCGAGTTGCTTGTCGTTGATGATAGCAGGGTGGTGTGTGTCAAGCATGATGACTTCGAAGAACTTGTGCTTTCCATCTTGTCCAACCCAGTAAGAGTTGAGCACTTCGAGGTTGGGGAAGTGACGAGCCACACGCTCTTCAGCGATACGCTGTGTGTTCTTGGCCATGGTAATCTTGGAGATACCGGCCTTGGATGGCTTTCGCTTCATGTTAATCTTACCCTTGCGAAGGCCACCTCGTCGAACACGAGTGCGAATCAGAATAACACCTTGCTTGGATTTGTAACCAAGACGGCGAGCGGCATCGAGGCGAGTGGGGCGCTCAATGCGACAGTTGACGGGTTCGCGGCGCCATTGTGCCATGCGAGCCTGCCGGTACATGTGGGGCAGTGCATCGTTTGGGCGCTTCCATGTTTGTCGTACGTGTTGATACAATCCTTGAGCCATGGATGTCACCTCTGCTTCTCAGCATCACGGCGACAAATCTCCCCTTTATGAGTCTGCCCACGCGTCCTTCGCCGCTCAGGGTTGCCAAACGGGCAGTCCTTCTGCTTGAATTCCACGCCAGCCACCCCAGAGTGAAAGGACGTTGGTCCAACCCATGTCTTGGACTGACTTGGCTGCAAGTGCACTACGGAATCCACCTCCGCAATACAGAACGATGCGGGCCTCATCATCCCAATCCTGCTTCTCAACGTCACGCTCGAGAACTCCTTTACCGATATGCACGGCTCCTTCAAGGTGGCCTGCTGCGTATTCGTGAGCCTCGCGCACGTCGACGACGACGAGTTGTTCTCCATCACCCAACATAGCACGTAATTCTGCTGGGTCGCATTCTTTGATGAGAGCTCGAGCAGCGTTGACGCTTGCAAGGAACCGGGGGCTGTGGGTTTTGCCCATGACACTGCCAGGAGGGTTAGCCTCTTGAGGAAATCGCTCCAGCCCTTTTCATGGCTGAGCAGATTACCGGGCTCGATGCAGTCACGAAGGCGCTGGAATCCGGGGTCGCTATCGACCGTGTCCTCGTTGACAGGGACCACGATACTTCCGCATTGCGCGCCCTGTGTGAGCAACGCCAGATCCCACTGGAAGAAGGGTCAACCAACGACCTGTGGCGCATGTCTGCAGATGGTGCCCAAGTTGCGCTTGCTTTGACCGGCAGAACTCAGCATACTTCGCTGGACGAGGTGATGCAGGGGGGAGGTTGCGTATGGCTATTTGATGGCGTTGAATATTCAACGAACCTCGGGTTCACAATTCGAACTGCCGAGGTTTCTGGTGCAGATGCCGTGGTGTTAAATGTCTCCAAAACTCACGAAGAACGACGAACGATTCGCCGCGCAAGTATGCGAGCAGACCGCTTCATTCCCGTCATTTACGAGTCAACGAGCTCCATTCTTGCAGCCGCAAAAAAGAACGGCTTCAGAATCGTAGCTGCAGAGGACATCGGTACTCACGGCCCATGGGACGAAGACTTGACCGGAAATGTCCTCCTCGTCGTGGGTGCAGAACGGCATGGTGTCAGTGAAGAAGTGCTGGCAGCCACCGATGCGATTGTTCGCTTGCCCATGAATGGTTTTGTTCCATCGTATAATTTGCAAGTAGCAGTGAGTGTTCTAGCGGTTGAAGCGCTGCGCCAGCGGCAAAAACGGGAAAACTGACATAAACAACGTCAATGAGGGGGCAACATGGGATTCTTCTCAACCATTGGACGCGGCTGGCAAATGAGTAAATTGAGTATGAGCGTGATTCGCAAGGATCCCGAACTGCTCGTTTACATGGTGATTTCAGCCGTTTTCAGCCTCGCCTGCCTCATTGGAATCAGTTTGCCACAGTTCATGGAAATGTCATGGGCAGTTGATGCAGAAGGCACTCCCTCGGGAATCTATCTGGGCTATGCTTTCGTGGGTTACATGCTCATGACCATCATCGTGACCTTTTGGAATTGTGCGATTGTCGCCAATGCCAATATCCGTTTGACTGGCGGCAACCCCACCTTTGGAGACGGGATTCGTGAAGCCTCAAAGCACCTACCTGCAATCATTGCCTGGGGCATCGTCGCTGGTACGGTTGGATTGCTTCTGAAATTCCTCGAGGGTGCTGCACGAAGCAGTGACAACGACGCCATGCAGGCCGTTGCAGCAATCGTCCACTTTATCGGCGGACTCATTTGGTGGGCCATGACCTTCTTCATGCTCCCCTACTTGGTCATTGAAGGACAGTCGCTTGGAAACTCACTCAAATCAAGCAAGGATACCTTCTTTGCCACTTGGGGCGAGAACATCACCTCAGGACTTGGAATCGGTCTCATCGCCTTCTTGGTGGCGATTCCACTGATTGTCATCACCATTGCTCTGGCCGTGGTCATGCCGCCGCTTGGGCTCCTCTTTGGCGCCTTCGCATTTGGTTTGCTGATTGCAGGCACCTCAACTGCAGAACAAGTTGCGGTTGTTGCTCTCTACCGCTTTGCAAAGGACGGACAGATGCCACAGATCTACCAGAATGCTGGCGTGATGACCTACAACTTCGGTAACGCTCAAACCGTTTGAGATCCGTTGAAACTTAGCGAGTGATGTTCGCCTCGCACTTCAACCCTCAGGCGTGCCGTTGTTCACCAAACCCTGACGCATTGATGTCAGAGTGTACTCTCAGGCGACGGGATGACCGAGAGCTTGGGCCGTTTTTTGATGCACCCGACGAACGCCATTTGAGTCGGATTCAAGCCCCTTGATGAGGAGGTGGCGAATAGATGGGTAAGGGAATTGTGATATTGCGTTTGCAGCAGAACGTTGTACAAAAGTCCATTTTGAACCAACTCCCATTTCCAGCAACTGAAGCGCCTCAGGTTCAGAGAGTCGATTCAAATTCATCATGATTCGCTGCTGAACACATCCAGTGCTTTTCTCCATGAGGCTTTTCCATAACATGAAAGGATTGAAGCTTCGGTCTTTAGTGGTGATAGAAACGATGGCTGCGTGGACATCACCGATTGGATGGTCAAGAAGTGGAGTCAGTAATTGTTCAATCCAAGGACCGGACAAGTTCGCATTCCACATGAGGTGGCGAAGGTAGTGAAAATCCAAACCAGGAGTGACCCGAAGAATTTCATGCTCCATGTCCTTGTGATGTGACAACCAACTCAGTGCCTGTGAGCCGAATTCCAGATTTTGGGACATCTGATAGAGCCCCTCAGTAGTGGGGATTAACACAGGCAAGAGTTCCTTCCAATCCCTCAATTTGCCGTGGAATAACCAAGCGATGTGGTCGTCTCGTGCCATGTGTTGAGCATAGACTTCCCAAGCATTTTCCGCTGAAGTTGCCTCATAACGGGAAAGGGCGTAACGAATGATGCTTTGGTGGTATTGGGCGCCCATGTAGGAAGGCAATCTTGCCTGAAAGGCTGTTTGGTCTTGTTGGGAGCGTTGATTAAGTGCCCACAAAATATCATCGTTATTGGCCTCGTGTTCAAGACTAAAAATTCGTTCAATCCAGATTTCCATTGTAGTTGGATGGGCTTCCATTGACAACTGGTCTCTCAACACTGGCCAATCTTCCGGATGTTCGTCGATGAAGGCATAGGCCTCATCATCACGTGTGACAAGTGCATTGAATGCCTCGATGGTTTGCTGCCTCCTTGGAAAATAACGGGTAGCATTACCACATTCATCTGGATAGAGACGCATTCGAAGCGTAGAGGGGACGAATTGAACTGGCGGCTTTTCAACAGAAAAGAGTTGCAGGCAAGAGGCGACTAAATCTACGTGAGGTAGTGCTTGACGTTTCCGAGGCCCGACCACACATATTGAACGTCCGTCAATGGCAACGGCAAGATGATTTCGCTCGAAACCGTGTCGAAAATCTCCGAGGTCTTGTTTGGCTGCAATCAACGGAAATAAGAATAATTTTTTCCCATTAACACTGCGTTGAAGGGCCACCGTACCCCGTGCGCGAGTCACCGACCATAGGGGACTTTCTTCCACGAGTTCTTGACACCAATTGAGTCCCCGAATGATAGGCTTCATCTTCGATTCAGGCGGTTTTTCGTTGTGGCGAAGAACTCCAAAAACCGTCTCAATCATGTTCTTTTAAGCCTGTGAGAGGATATAAAGAAGCAGGTTTTTCCGGTCTTCCCGCTATGGCGAGAGATAAGCCAATCATGCCAATTTGGGCTATGAAGCGCAAGACGTGCCATATGTCGGCATAGGATTGACCGCCGATCGGTAGGTCGTTGACCCACATGTTGAGATTGGCCCAGTAGACTGCCACCAGGAAAGCCGCACTTGTCAAGCCGGCATACCAGCGTGTCTGAGGAATGATGAGACCGATGCCAATTGCAATTTCAATCACACCGGTGATGAGAACCCAGATGGTGGGGTCGCCCAAAACGGCCGGCACAATGGGCTCAAACCAGGCTGTGTCGGTAAAATGCTGGACGCCAACGTTGACGTACATTCCGCCGAAAACAACGGAGAGGATTGTGAGAATCAACGTTCGAAGCATCACTGGTTCACCCCTCCTTATCAGAGTGCTAGATGAACGATGGTTTCAAGTTTCATCCAAATCTACATCCAACAAGATGTTAATTGTGTAGAGAAGCCAGCAGAAAACTGGCGATATTGAATCAGAGCCTTGCTCCAGTGATAGAGAGTGAATGAAAGCAGTCAACCTCTCGATTCAGCATGGACCACCCATACTAACTGGTACGAATTGGTTGGTCCCCGCTCCCAGACTTGAACTGGGGACACCCTGATGTCTGCTGAGACGTTTGTTTTTTAGACAACTACAGTCAGGTGCTCTACCAACTGAGCTAAGCGAGGCAATTCCTCGCACTTGCCTCCACTACTTAACCCCAATGAATGGATGAGGGTGAAAATACGCGCTGGTAGTGGAATCAAAGCAGAGGGGTTTTGAAGGGTGGAGGTTTTGTTGTTTTACAAGGTCGAACGGCATGCAAATCTCACTGTCAAAATCGCCATCTTCACCATCGTTGGAAGGGTCGCGGTTATATGCACAAAGAGAAGGCTCGGCAACGGAGGAGTGAAAGGGATGGGACCTGGCGGTACTTCAAGCAATTCAATGAGTGGAAATGGGAACCATGACGCAGCCTTTGCTGACATGATTCAGGGCCTCAAAGACGAGGCTGTTGGTCGCGGCGTCACCACGCTGATGGACGAAGAAGTCAGTTCCTTAGGCGTACCAGACCCTCGCATTCTCATCGTCGGTTGTGGCGGTTCAGGAAACAACACCCTCAACCGAATCACCCACTTGGGTGTTGAAGGAGCGGTCACCGTAGCCATCAACACCGATAAGCAGCATCTCGACCACACGCGAGCCTTGCAGAAATTGCTCGTTGGCCGTCACATCACCCGAGGGTTGGGTGCTGGTGGCGACCCGTCCACGGGCCGACGTTGCGCTGAGGCCGGTAGAGAGATGATCAAGAGGATTGTTACGGGTGCCGACCTCGTATTCATCGCCTCTGGTTTGGGCGGCGGTTCAGGAACCGGTATCTGTCCTATCGTGGCTGAAGAAGCCAAAGCCGCTGGCGCCCTTGTCGTTGGAATTGTGACCACACCCTTCCACGTGGAACGCCGCCAACGGATGAGCCGTGCCCTCGAAGGATTGGAGGCGTTGCGCCGATGTGCCGACGCTGTCTTGGTATTGGACAACAATCGCCTGCTTCACTTCGTACCAAACCTTCCTCTCGACGAGGCCTTTTCCATCATGGACCAACTCGTTGCTGAAATTGTCAAGGGTATCGTTGAGACCATCACCTTGCCCTCACTCATCAACCTGGATTTCGCAGATATCCGCACCATCATGGCCAACGGTGGCGTGACGATGATGCTCTACGGTGAATCCGACCGAGGTCCAGAAGAAGTCGTTCATGAAGCCCTCAACCATCCGCTGCTCGACGTCGATGTTTCCGGTGCGACCGGTGTCCTCATTCATGTCACAGGTGGGCCCTATATGACCCTCGAGGCTGCGAATCAAGTTGTGGACCTTCTGACCTCCAAGGTCAGTGAGAATGCCAACGTCATTTGGGGCGCTCGCCAAGATGCTGGTTTTGGTGACACCATCAAGGTCATGGCCATCATCACCGGCGTGGGCGGAACCACACTCAATGCAGGGCGAATGCAGCCCGACGCACTGGGTGAAGCCCTGCGGTTGACACGGCAGCAACAAGTTGACCGACCCAACAATCTTGACTTCCATCGCTTCGAATGAACGCGTGAAGTTGATTGCACATCTGTGAAGAAGGCTTCAAATGTGAGTCATCGCGTGGA
>QQSD01000063.1 GCA_003602485.1 Candidatus Poseidoniales archaeon
GCCGTTTATGTCCGTTGAGGCTATGGTACAGAAGATGATTGATGAATTGAACGAAGCTCTTGCAGATGCTGTGAAGCATGACAAGGGTAACTCCGCCGCTGGCACTCGTGTCCGCAAGGCTATGCAAGCAGCAAAGGCTGCTGCACAGGACATTCGTGTCCAAGTCCAAAACGACAAGAACAACTGAATTGGCCTCTAGGCCAAGGTCGAAAGGCCATGCTTGCTCTGACGTGTGGATACGTTGAATTGATGCCTTCATTGAGAGGCAACCATGCAACCCCCACTTGATGGTATCAAGGTACTCGATCTTTCTCGAATTCTTGCAGGACCCCATGCTGCGCAAACGCTGGCTGATTTAGGGGCTGAAGTCACAAAGGTTGAGGCCCCTTGGGGCGACGATACACGATCTTGGGGGCCTCCGTTCCAATCGGGGTTCGACAAGAATCAGGTGGCATCATACTTCTTGTCAGCGAATCGAGGCAAGGTCATCATCTCGGCGAATATCAAGGAAGAAGCTGCACGAATTCAAGCACTGATGAATCAGGCAGATGTCATCATAGAGAATTTCAAACCGGGAACCTTTGAACGGTATCTCGGAAAAGCACCGAGCAAGGCAATCCTTTGTAGCATCTCAGGCTACGGTCAAAACGGCCCTCGCCGAGACGAGCCTGCCTTTGACCTCACCATGCAAGCCCGCAGCGGAATTATGTCTATCACGGGCGAAGCCGAAGGACCTCCTGCAAAGGTAGGCGTTGCGTGGATTGACGTGATGACGGGGATGAACGCTGTCAGTGCTATTCTTGCCGCCCTGCTGGTTCGAGAGCGGACTGGGCAAGGTTCTCGTATCGATATTTCCCTGTGGGACACTGCCATTGCAGCCCTCGTCAATCAAGGACACAACGCCTTGACCGGAATGGTGCCTCAGCGTATGGGAAGTGCCCACCCAAACCTCGTGCCCTATCGCGTTTTCAAGGCCCTTGATGGATGGTTCGCCATTGGCGTGGGTACGAAGCGTCAATGGCTCGTACTTGTTGAAGCTCTTGGCTTGGATGTCCCAGATTCTTGGGGTGAAAACAGCGTTCGAATTTCTGAGCGAGAGAAGGTTGAGGCGGTGGTTCAGTCTGCCGTCAAACAGCATGCTCGCATCGATTTAGAAGTGATGCTGAGTGGAATTCCATGTGCGCCCGTCAACACCGTGAACGAAGCTCTACAGGACAAACAATCAGTGGCTAGAGGGGTACTTGATGAGTACCAGGGCGTGACGACATTGGCCAGTCCGCTGCGATTTATTCAAGCGTCAAACGAAAACAGTGATGTTTGACCACCTTCTCGAATCAAGCCTGCTTCCTTCAATTTCTCAAAGGCCTGGTCCATGCGACGTTGGCTGAATTGCCGTTCTACCTGGAGAAATTGTATGAGCCCCTTTTGATCAACCGTTCCCTGTTGCAAGGCCTCGTCAGGCACCTCAACTGCGGGATGGTCGAGGAAGATGTTGCGAATTTCATCCAGACGCTGAGGCACTTCCTTTCCTTTGGCTTCGCATACCGCCTCAATGGTGATGTGTTCTCGAATGAGTTTCAAGCCCGTCTTTGGGCCAATGCCTTTGATACCAGGGTGGTAATCAGTGCCGATCATAATGGCTAAGTCAACCAGTTGTTCACGAGAGAGGTTGTTCTCTGTCAGCATATGATTCAGGTCAATGGATTGTGCGTGAACCACGCGGCCGTACCGCTTGGTGCCGTCGTCCATGAGATTGCGAATCAAAACAGGAGAGCCGTAGAGCAAGGCATCCCAGTCCTGGGTAGCCACGACATCAAGTTGCCCTTTCGCCGCCATTACGGCAGCTTGTGCTTCCCCTTCTGCAGCAGCGGTTACCCAGGGAACGCCCAGAAGGTCGAAGAGGCGTTGGGTTTCCTCAACCATTTGTGGTGAATAATGCATAATGCGGGCGGCCATCTTCTGAGCCAATCCGAAATCGCCTGCTGCCAAGGCTTCCTTGTGCACTGCTTCGGCTTCTTCACGGCGCGCCCTTCGAGCGGCCATCTCGTCCGCTTTGAGGTCGGGTGATTGGCCGTCAAAGACGTACACGGGTTTGATGCCCATGCCCAGCAAGGTGGTTGTGCGATGAAGGAACCCCATCAGATGTGAGACGGGGTTTCCAGCATCGTCTCTCAGCGGCATGCCGTCTCCTTGGGGGGAACGGTCTCGCATCGTCGTGAGAAATTGGAAGGCCGTGAGAAAGGCGTCAATGCCCACGCGTTGTCCAGAGAGCGCTTTGAGATTGGTCTGTTGGGCAGGTGCAATGTCCTTGAGATTACAGCCCATGCCATCATCAACAGGTCACCCTATGTAGGCATTCGCCTGCGAGAGCATCAAGAAGGCAAAGCCACAGGCATGCTCCATGGGCGATGTCTTGGCGTGCTTACGGGGCTGGCATCCCGCCTTGGCACTCGCTGAGTTGCAGGCACTTCTTCCCGAGGCAGTAACGACCACCACTGGAGTCGACCGATGGTGGCGGCTTGAAGGTGAAGAAGCATCACAACGCTTTGAGGTCCTGGAGATGAGCAGTGGCGTCCAGTGCTTCCTCACAGACGGCGTAGTCGCATCTACGGATGGTTTGCTTCAAGCAGACTGGTTGGAACACATGAAGGCCTATCTGCTCGCTCATCCGGTTTCAGGTTCGGTCGCCGTACGAGCATGGAAACAAGGAGGGAAAATTCCTTCCTGGAGTCTTTCATCTCTTGCCGGCCAGTTGGGTGGCCTGCTCAACGATATGGGCCTTAGCATTGACCTTGATGTGCCCGATCACGTACTCGCTCTCATCGGTGATGGGCCGAGTGCTTCTCTCGCTTGCGGATGGATGGAGGGGGACGGACAAGCGGCGTTCTCAAGCGGGCAGCGACGCGCCGCTGAACGCCCGTTTTTCAAACCCGTCAGCCTTGACCCGCGCCTCGCACGCCTTGCCGTCAACCTCGCCTCAGGTCCGAAAAACCGAGGACCCGTTGTGGACCCGATGACGGGAACAGGGGGCTTCTTGATCGAGGCATCGTTGAGCGGGCGAGCCTGTATGGGCCTCGATATTCATTCCGAGATGGTTCACGGAGCCACAATGAATCTAGCATGGGCTCATGATGATGATGTCCCTTCTCATTGTTCTGTCAAACGAGGAGATGCTACGCGCCTCGGCGACATACTTCCAGAAGCATGGATTGGGAAGGTAGCCGGCTTTGTTCTTGACCCGCCTTACGGTAGAAATTCTCATGGAAGTATGGAGGCCGAACAATTGCTTGAGGCTGCCATGAAAAGCGCCCATTCGGTGGCTTGCACAGATGCTGGTTTTGTCCTCATTCTCCCGATGCATCCGATGACGCCTCACCCGATGGCGTCTCTGCCGCTGGATTCTGACATCAGCTTGCTTAACGGTAACTGGAGCGAACTCTTGGCAACGGTTGAACGGTGTGGATGGAAGCCGTTGAGTGTTCATGCTGAGCGCGTGCATCGCAGCCTCAGTCGCTTGATCCTTCACGCAAAATACGCTCCTCAAGATTGAGAAGGGTGAACGCCATGTCTTCAGGCGGACTTGGGAATTGTTCGCGATGTGGGCAGCCCTTATCCAGCACTGCCTCATCATTGGTATCGAGGACGTAAGGGTAGGTACGGCATCCTTTGGGTCGAATCTCATACACCGAACAGAGTCCTTCTGCATCTACGTCGGCAGAATCTGTCAGCAAAAAGACACAAGCACGTGTCTCTGCATTGTTGAGCAGCGTCAAGACTCCATCGTTATCGACGGCGAAATCCTCCTGCGTCATGCCGGTACGGCGTTGCAAACGGGCGGATTCTGCCTGTGTGATAGGCATCGTCGTTTCGCGACAACACGCAGAACATCCTGTTGGAATACAGGGGAGTTGACGCGCCATGACTGAGCCAAGCCACCCGCCTTCTTCAAGAAGGGGGGGCTTCTCGGGCAGAATACGGGCGATTAGGGTAGTCTGGATATCCTTCCGGCCTTCGGAGCCGGAGACGGGGGTTCGAATCCTCCATCGCCCGCCAGTTTATCAGGCCTGCAGAGCATAACCACAAGCCTCGAAAAGAATCGTAAACTTCTCGTGGTATTGTTGGGCCAACGGAGTGTCTAGCAGGAACACTAGCACATAACTTGTCTCGCTGTTCTTTTGATATTGCACACCGCTGTCGTCGGGCGCCCAAACACCACCCACCGGTATCTCGTCAAAATGTTCGTTGCCCCATGCAATCAATGCTTCAGTCGGTTGCCATGTCATAGTGATCCCTCCTGATTTGTAGAAGTGTATGCGAATTGAACGTGTCCTTCATTGTCCGTCCTCCTCCTTTTCGTTGCGAATTTATAGTTCCTTGAGGCGATGATCGTTACCGTTCTCATGCAGAACCCTCTGAATCGTGCAGACCACCATTGTGTCCGTTGGCCAAGGCCGTCAAGAAACGTACCTGCCGATGATTGATGGCGTTAGGACTGCGGATATCACGGACCGTTGCGATAGCGTCCTCCATTTGGCTGCCTCTCATCCAGAGGTAGATGGAAGCGAAGGTCCCTGCTCGACTCAAGCCTCCCATGCAATGGACGACAACCTTGCTGCCTTCCGGGATTTCAGTGATAATTCGCGCCATTACCGGCATGGCCTCTTTCATCCATGCATCATCGGGGGCAGTGGTGTCTGCGAAAGGCAGATGGTTCCAGTTCAAACCTTTCGATTGAACTTCTTGGGGCAGGGCTTTAACCCGAAGGACACGCATGTCTTCATCCGTGACCAGGCTAATGAGGCGGACAACGTCCATTTCTACCAGCGCGTCAACATCCATATCCAATTGACGGTCCCAACTTCCCGTTGAGGCCACAGGTTGGTACTTGCCCGGGCAGAGCGTCATGCCAAGCGCCCCTTCATCTCCCTCAACCTCGATCCACGAAACGTAGAGCGGGTGTGTGGTGCTGTTTCGCAATCAAACCCCTCCCTGGTTTCGGTAACGGTTGCCGTAAGACCACATTGTGCGCCACACGTCAAGACAAGCATCATGGTATTCCAGGTCGTCGACGCTCGCCTTGAAATTGTCATAATCAAGACTGAGGAGGTACTCGGTAACGGCGCGGTGAACATCACCCCGGCGTGAGACGGTTCGATAGGGGTAGTCTGCCGAGGGCATGTGAGTGACATCTGCATCCGGTAGTATGGACGCAATGTGTTCGGGATGTCGAGCGCGAACAAGCAAATGGTCGGGTTCGGTTCGGTGGGCTACGATGGACACAAAGCCCCCTGACAGGTACAACCACATCAGCAAACACCTCCTTTGTTATGAATCTCCCATCGACCTGAAACAGTATTCTCTGGGTAATCCATAGCTCGCCATCGTCCATCATGTCCTAAAAACATGTGAATACGGGCTCCGCAGTTAATGCAAGAGCGCGGATATTTACCGGCCATTCAAGCCACCTCCATGCCAACAACCTGAGCAACTTCTTGCTCTTCGCCTTCTTGTGGTTCTTCAACCGCATCAGCCATAGGGCGTATGACCGTGTAGGGGGCAAGTTCAAGTCGGCCCCCTGCGAGTTCAATGGTCTGTCTTGCAATGGACAAACTGAGAACTGCGGCCTCGTGATCAACGAGGTGTATGCAGCGCAGCACGCCTGCACCAGCGTTCTGAAGGGTGAAACCGAGGTTGTCAAACCAGTGGTAGCGTCCAACCTCCTCCTTGCTTAGAAAGTGCTTCATGTACGCAACATCGCTTGGGTCTGCGGCTTGGTGCAGCTGTGAGGCGTTAAGTTCTGGCATCTCGTCTTCGTGCAGTGTGTGGTAGCCTGCCTGTGTGTAGTTCCCTTTGCTTCGTGTGTTCTTTTCCATGTTTTTCTGGTCTCCTTTTCCCCTTCGGGGGTATCAATATATACAATCATCCTAGCATATAAAAGGGTTGAAATTAATTCCGTTTACTGCGATACACCTCTCTTTTTTGAGGTCAATATTATATCGCTTTTGAAGCCTTTATAACATGATAAATCACACCCAAATACATGGGCTCCCAACCTGCCGATAACGAACCGTCTCTCGATGACCTTCGAGGCACCCGATTCCTTGTACGCACAAAAGGCACACACCTTACGCATACATCTCGCTGGGAAGACACAACATCACTCAAACAGCATACGCTTCGGCCTACGGTCAAATTTCTTAATTTTCTCAACAAGAAGACTGGGCCAAAAGGGCGACGCTCGAATCGCCACATAGGAGCTACACCGGACGATTCTCTCGTACGAGCAGGAGCGCCAACGAGAAGCGCTCCGCATCAATTACGAAGTCACATGGCGAACTTTTTCGCCATGAGCGATGAAGAGATACAACGGCTCCTCGAAAAAAATTCCGATTACAAGCCGGGGAAAAAAGGCCAAGTCGGCATCGTTATGCCAAACTTAGCCCGAGCAGTTGAGGAACTCTACCGGCGTATGATTGAACGCAACCCCGAGTTGCGCCATCATGTTGCCTTCAAGCGTCAATGGGCACCTGCTATTTGCCGCCTCATTGAACTTCACGCCTCCATACGTTTTGCCAAACCGTTTGACCTCAATTAACGGGACCCCGGGGCTATCCCGAGAGCGGTTTAAGATGCCAGAAATCAAGATTAACATGAGAACACCATGCACGGAAAGGGTTCACAGAAAAAGGCACGATTGGAACGATTGAAGAATGAGATCATCGAATACGTTTCCCAGACACCAGGGGCATCAGCAGCTGACATTGTGGCCTTTTTATCCAACGAGAGAAAAATGCGAAACCACGGCTTGACCACACGAAAGGTCGGTTTGTTCATCCCCCGACACCTCAAGGAAACCATCGGATTCCGATTGGATACTTCCACTGGGAAGCGAATCTATCACTGTACGGCTTGAAGCAACACCACATTCATGCTTGAGTGGCGCTTCGCCCGACCATGGACTGGCCTGAAGCCACCACACCTGCGGCGCTCTTCCCTTCCTTCTCAGGTACGGAAGGTGGCGCAGTGCCTCACTTTACAACTGGCCAACCCGCCTGGTCGCTGCTCGACCCTAGCAGCCAAGATGGTTTGAAAGCTCAAATGAATGCCATCACCGGCTCGATTGAAATTGAAGAACGTGGTTTCTTCACGGCTGGTGACGGCATCATCATTGATTCAAGCGCTACCGTCGAAGCGGGCGCCTATCTCATTGGACCTTGCTACATTGGACCGCGCGCCGTCGTGCGCAGTGGAGCCTATGTGCGTGAATATTCGTGGATTTGTGCGGATGCCGTAGTCGGTCATTCCACAGAAGTCAAGCATTCAATCCTTCTACCCGGCGCAAAAGCACCTCATTTCAACTACGTCGGAGATTCTATTCTCGGGGCGAATGTCAACTTGGGTGCTGGAACAAAATTGAGCAATCTGCGAAACGATGGTGGAGAAGTTCACTTGCGCATCAACGGAGAACGCATGGCAAGCGGTTTGCGCAAATTTGGAGCGATTCTTGGAGAAGGTTGCGCGTTGGGGTGCAACAGTGTCACCAATCCTGGTGTCGTGCTAGGATGCGGTAATGTCGTCTGGCCAAACGTGACCGTTACTGGAGTCCACGGACCCAACAAGGAACATCGTTGAGGTGAGGTCGGTGTCAACGTCATTCTTCGGAACCGATGGCATACGAGGCCAAACCTCACTGGATGATGTCGACGAGGAAGAAGCCATTCATCGAATCCTTGAGGAGCGGACGCTCACGCCTGCCTTCATGCGCGCCCTTGGTGAAGCGCTTTCTCACACGTCAGGTGCTCAACCGGGCTCATCAGCACGCGTCGTCATCGGCTGGGATGCACGCCCCCACAACGAAGCACTGGTAGCCGCTTTGACCCTTGGGCTTCGTTTGACCGGCAGCGAAGTCGTCCATATTGGTCAATGCGCAACACCAAGCCTTCACGCTGCCGTACTGGCTTTCAATGCCCAAATGGGATGCATGATTACTGCAAGTCACAACCCGGTCACTGATTCGGGCATCAAGGTCTTCGATGCTGGAGGCTACAAGTCAACTCGCGCTTTTGAGCAAGAAGTCAGTCGTACACTCTTGGCACTCAGTCAAGAAGATCGTGAAGTCGACCAAGTTGACCAAGAGTTGCTCGCCACGCCTGATGAACTACACGACGGGTGGGCAGTCCAGGCACACCAAGATTGGCTCGCTCAACGCTGGACTTTGTTCGAGCATTACTTTGGGGGCTTTGATGAATCTCTCAGTCAGGGTCGCTTTGCACAGCCATTCATTCTGGACAGTGCAGGTGGGTTTGCTGCTTCTTGGTTGGCACAATTCCTCACCACACGAGGATTGCTTTGTACCGAGGTGAGTGGTTCTGCACCAGCCCTCAACGATGGTTGTGGAGCAGGAGACTTCTCACCCACAGGAACATGGACCAGGGAAGAGGCGGCGAATGCATCACACGCCCTCCTCAACGCACTGCCTGAAGGCCGTCCCGGTCAATGGGTCGGTGCGGCTCTGGACGGAGACGGAGACCGATGTTTGTTAATCGAGGCCACTGAGGCTGGATACCGCGTCGTTGACGGTGACGGCTTTGCTGCTCGTCTGATGGAAGCAGGCCGTGGCAGTGGCCCGTGGACTTTCGCAGCAAGCATTGAGTCTGATGTGGCCTTGTCGGGGTACGTGCAATCCATGCACGCTGAGAATTCAGTCGTTGAAACTGCGGTTGGAGACCGGTGGTTGTCCTTCGCCTTGAGAGAACGGAAGGGGGACGGTTTTGATTCCGAAAGGATGCCGACCGTTCTCGGCATCGAGGATTCAGGTCACGTTGTCATGCCAGCTCCCCATCCTATCGGCAAAGCAGGCTGGAGTCTCGTCGGTGATGGAGCAGCGACACTTTGCGCCATCGTGCTGGCTACAGACCGTACGAGTTCCCATCGCTTTGAACGTGGGTGGAAGCACCGCGTTTCCGTTCAAGACAGTCATCGCGAGCGGTGGCACCGTGATGCTGACATCTTCAAGCATCTCAGTACGACCCTTTGCGAAGAATTCGCTGCCCTCGGTTTTGATGCGACTGAACGCCGTATCAATGGTGAAGACAACCTCCTTTTGATTCACGGTGTATCGGGCGAACAAGTCGTTTCATTCGGCGTCCGAAACAGCGGCACGCAAGCAAAAACAAGCCTCTCGCTCCGGCTTTCTCCCGGAATTGAACCAACACCTTTCGCACGCCTCCTCAATGAAACGAAGGGTGTTTTGACTTCCGCCTTACAGTGAGTTCACTGGGCCGCCATGTCGGCTTCATTCGCTTGTGAAAGGGCCGTCACCGCAAAGAGAAGTACTGCAGAGACGATGAGCATCACCAAAGCATAGAGAGCGGAAGTTCCAGCAATAACCGCTGCCGCTGCAAACATCCAGGCGACCAACAAATCGACTGCACCGATGACACGCCACGATTTCCTGAGTGTGACAATACCACACAACCACGCTGTTGTTGATGCGATCAAACCAGCAAGGGTCAGCCAAACCAAGGATTGTGACATCAAAGCAGCCGGATAGAGCAAGAGATGGACCGCCCATAGCGCAGAGGAAAGCCACAGGCCTCGGTCGCGTATGACAACGCCGCCCGCCCAGAGTACCGATGCAAGACCAACAAAGCCAGCCGTCAGCGTGGGTGTGATTTCCAGTCCAACAGGTTCAAACACCCACGGAGTGAAGGATTGAAGCATCAATGGAAGACTCAGTACTGCTGTTAGCATAACGGCGGGTTGAGACCAGGCAAGTGCCCTGCGCATCGCGAAAAGAATCGCAAGTCCACCTGCGGGACCTAACGTAAGAATCGAGGCTCCAACAACCCACGCACTCCGCCCTGCTGCAGTTCTGTGGTCTGGTAGGTCTCGGCGCAAGCGTTCACCCTCAACCCAATCAAAGACAAGGACCATGGCAAGGAGAAGAAGTTCTACGAAGAGAATCGGTGTTGTCCACTGCAAATATTCACCAGCGAACGGATCGGTGATGAATGGGATGGGGACTTCACCGCCAACCAATAAGGTTGCAAGGCGATCAAGAACCAGAAGGCCCAAGACCGCTTCGAGCGCACTGGGGATACGCAACCCCAAATCTTGGCGCCCTATGAGCCCCATTCCTGCCAGCAAAAGCAGCGTTCCCATCATGACGATCAAATGGATTGCGTCATCTGCGTCAAGAACGCCCGTGGTCATACGACCAGCGATATGCACTGCTACAATTCCAATCATAGCGACTGCAATGGGCATCTCAACTCCTGCGAGGTCGGGAAGTCGAAGCCCAATGGTGTTGGCTCGCAGGCGTGCAAGACCCACAAGAACCACAGAAAAGGCGGCACTAAATCCAAGCGCCATCAATGCAAACGTGGTGGCGTAGGCAATCCAACAAGCGAT
>QQSD01000064.1:0-26095 GCA_003602485.1 Candidatus Poseidoniales archaeon
GCGATCATCAACGAACTCCAATTGACGCTCGATGGTGCCCGTCTCGAAGTTGACGTACGTCACTTGCTCATGGTATCAGACGTCATGACCTCTGAAGGTGAAGTCCGTGCTATTGGACGACACGGTGTTTCGGGTACGAAGCACAGTATCCTTGCTCGTGCAGCCTTCGAAGTGACCGTTAACCACCTGCTCAAGGCAGGTATCATCGGAGAGAAGGATTACTTGACGGGTGTTGCTGAGAACATTATCGTCGGTCAACCCATTTCACTGGGAACCGGTAGCGTTGCACTGTACTACATCCCCGAAGAATGAAGTTCCAACCATGAGAAACACATGTGGAGAATGGAGGAATAAAAAATGGATCTAAGCCGACAATTGAAAAATGCAATCGCAACAGGTAACCTGTTGTTTGGACAACGACAAGCCAAAGATGCTTGTGAAGAAGGAGAAGCAAAAATGGTCATCGTGGCAGCAAATTGCCCTGAAGACTACTTGGATGCTCTTCGAGCTTCCCACCCCGAAGTAACGATGCACCGTGCCCGCATGGTGAACCGTGAATTAGGCATTGCCTGTGGTAAGCCCTTCTCAGTATCAACCATCACCGTTTTGGATGCAGGAGACAGCGAATTGTTGTCTCTTGATTCAAACATCGAATGAGTCTGTTCAAACGAATCAACAAAGGCTTGATGGCCTTTGGCGAACAGCCGTGAATCATGCGAAGCACCTCTTACGCGACTGCATTGACTTTGACCGCGCTCCTTCTCGTGAGCGTCATCGGTACTGCGACATTCCAGGACCCCATTGTGAATCCAACATTGCAAGAAGATGAAGAGATCCTTCTGTCCTCTGGGCGCTCAGCCTCTCCCGAAGTATTTCTCTCAAGCGGAGGGACAAGTACTCACGATGAATTCTCAGGTTCAATTGAGGCAGCTGATAACGGGTATTTCGTAGGGGGAGACTTCAATTCATCAGCACAGACTATTACCTTCGGAACCCAATCTTTCCAAGCCACATCACCCTTTAGCAACGGGAATGAATTCTATCTGGCTTCTGCTGACAACAGCGGAAGTTGGAATTTCCTCATTGGAGCCGACCATTCACAGGGCGGTGTCACCTTCCTCACAGATGTTGATTCCAATGCAGGTATGCCCTTTGTCTCAGGGGCAATGTTCGGACCGGTCAGTTTCGGACAAACCACACTCTCTACAGCAGTGATTGATGGGTTCATTGCTTCAGCAGACCCAACCGGCACCTGGATGTGGGCTACTGCATTCCAAACCCTCGCCAATTCCTCAACCGATACCAGTTCACCAGAAGCAATGGCCGTCGACACATTAGGTGATGTCGTGGTTGCTGGTTACTTTTCAGGAGAAACTGACTTTGGTGGAACCATCATTAATGTCTCAAACCAAGAAATGTTTATCGCCAAACTTGACGGTATGAATGGAGCCCTCAAGTGGGTCGTGAGCGGCGGTGGCATCGGTGCACAAACAGTGACAGATGTCATCATTGACGGAAACGGAGACATTCATGTTGCAGGTGTGACCCAAAACAACGTTCTCTTCGGCACCAAGAGTTACAATACTGTTGGAACCCAAGATTCCTTCATCCTCAAACTCTCGAGCAGCGGCTCGTTCCAGAGCATCACAGGATATGGAATTCCAAATCAAGCCGTAACAATATCCAATCTTGCTCTTGACGCCAACGGCGACCTCTACGTCGGTGGATCTTTCGAAGGGACAATGGCCAAGAACGGATGGTCGATTACCGCTAACAAAGGTGGATCTGACCTTTTCTTCATCAAGGAAGGAACAACCCCCTCCAACCAATGGGCTGCAATTGGCGGCTCAAGTGCAGGAGACGGCCTCGAAGGTATGGAGGTCACCTCCCGCGGTGAAATTATCTTCTCGTCTTTCTTCGTTGATGGCACCTTCAGCGGAGGTACAAAATCCGTTACGGGTACGAGCAGCAGTTGGGCGAATATCAACGCAGATGTTCTCGTTGGAGGGCTCAGCTCATCAGGAGGTTGGGCTTGGCTTGATGTCACAGGGAGTACAAGTCTCGAAGTTGGATGGGACCTCGCAGTCAATTCGTCCGACATCGCAACAGTGGTCGGTTCCTTTGCTGGACCAAGTCCAGCGACCATTACCAAGGACAGTACGACAGTAACCAGCACAGGTGGCTGGGATGTCTTTGTGTGGGCTATGGACCCGTCAAAGAAAACAGATAGTGATGCTGATGGCGTCCCCGATGTAAGTGATAATTGTCCCAATGTGGTCAACCCAGGCCAAGGAAATACCGATGGTGACAATCAAGGCGATGCCTGTGATTCAGACGATGACAACGATGGCATCACCGATAACTCCCCCGATGATTGTCCGCGCGGAGGCCAAGCAAACTGGGCATCAACACAAGATTTCAACGACCCTGCGAATTCAACCGATTGGGACCGAGATGGTTGCCAAGACAGTTCCGAGGATAGCGACATGGACAACGATGGAATCTCAAACGATGTTGACTCCTGTCCTCGCTCTGCTTACCAACCACCGCGTCCGACTTGGCAATCAGACTCAGTAACGGACGTTGACGGCGATGGATGCCGAGATGCCGACGAGGACAACGATGATGACGGCGACGGCTTCGAAGACGCCGCTGACGATTGCCCAACGGTTGTTGGCACATCTACCTTAGGCGAGGAAGGCTGCCTTGACAGTGATGGTGACGGATGGTCAGATAATTTCGATGACTGCCCGAACCAAGCAGGCAATTCAACACTCGGTGGCAAGAATGCATGTCCCGACCAAGACGGAGATGGATGGGCTGACGTTGATGATGCCTTTGTTAACGAACCTACACAATGGAATGATGCAGATAGTGACGGGTATGGAGACAACCCTGACGGCGTCACACCCGACGATTGTCCTACCGTATTAGGAACCTCAACCCTCGACCGACTTGGCTGCCTTGACAGCGATGGCGACGGATACTCGGATACTGATTCAATGTGGTCTGCCGAGGATGGTGGCGATGCCTTTAGAGAAGACCCCACACAATGGTCAGACTTTGACGAGGATGGTTTTGGGGACAATTGGGGTAATCAGACATGGGACGACCGAAATCCATCATGGCCGGGTGAATACCGTGCAGATATTCTTGCCCAAGATGCATGTCCAACTCAAGCAGGTACATCCTGGCAAAACGGAATGACCGGATGTCCGGACCAAGACGGTGACGGATGGTACAACCTTCAGGACGCATTTCCCAACGAACCAACACAATGGGCTGATGGCGATGGTGATGGCTATGGCGACAACCCAACCGGTGTTGATGCCGATTCCTGTCCACTCCTCGCTGGAACGTCAACTGAGGACCGACTTGGGTGTGATGACAGTGATGGTGATGGCTATTCTGACCCTGACCCTGACCGCAATTGGTTCCGCGGAAATGGAGCAGACGCATTCCCGTCCGATCCGACACAGTGGATTAATGCCGATGGTGACAGTTACGGAGACAACCCAGAGGGGCAGAATCCCGATGCCTGCCCAACGCTTCTTGGAACGTCCACAGTGGACAGATTCGGTTGCTTAGATAGCGACGGTGATGGCATTTCTGATGCTGATGCGACGTGGACACTTGACAACGGTGCAGATGCTTGCCCGCTTGCCTACGGAAATTCGACGATGGACCGTATTGGCTGTGTCGATACCGATGGTGACGGTTATTCAGATGAGACCAATGACTGGGGCTTGGACTTGGGCGCCGATGCCTATCCAAAAGATCCAACACGGTGGATTTTGGAGCCTCAAGATGAGGAGAGTCTGATGGCATCATCCACTGTATTGATTGGCGGTGGTGTGGGAATTGTTGTTGTGTTGGTTGCAGTTGGCATCCTCATGCGACGTCGTAAAGGTGACGAGCCGAAGGGATGGGACCAAGCGGCATCAGTGGCTATGCCTGATTTCAGTGCACAGCCTGGAATGTACGGTCAACCACCTACTCAAACCTACGCTCAACCAGTAGCGCAGTACAATCCTGCTCAAAGTGTCGCACAACCCGCTGCAGTAGCACAACCTGTTGCCGTTCAGCCGGGTCCGGCAGTGCAGCCTGACCCCGCACGAGATTACTACAACAGTCTGCTTGCACAGGGATATCCCCATGCTGATGCAATGAAATATACACAACAGTACTACGGTCATTTCCAGGGCTAAAGTGTGAGCAACGTGACGAAGAATCCATCACTTCGAACGAGGTTATGGTCGAATCCTTGGATGCGCGGCTTCTTGATTTTCTCAGCCTTTCGGGCAGTCTATGGCATTGGAATCCTTGTTGTAACCTATCTCTTGGCGACCAACGAGAGCACACCGTGGTGGTCAACCATTCTCTTTTTGATGGCATCAATGGTTTTTTCGAGGGTCATCTTCCGGTCGATCAAACGGAAATGGCCTAGCCTGTTTGAAACAGAAGCAAGGACTGAATCTGTGAGTGTAAACGACTCAACTCAAATGACGCCTTGAGCAATCATAGCTTCGGCAACCTTGAGGAATCCTGCCACATTTGCTCCGAAGACATAATCGCCTTCGCGACCGTATTTCTTAGCGGTCTCTGCTGCATTCTTGTGGATTTCAACCATGATACCCTCAAGACGCTGGTCAACTTCTTCACGGGTCCACGAAAGGCGAAGTGAGTTCTGTGACATTTCAAGTCCAGATGTGGCGACACCGCCGGCATTGCTCGCCTTACCGGGTGCGAAGAGAATTCCTGCTTCATGGAAGACCTCAACTGCTTCTGGCGTGCATGGCATGTTAGCACCTTCGCCGACTGCAATCACGTTGTTGGCGACCAAGAGTTTAGCTTCTTCACCGTTCAATTCGTTCTGAGTAGCACACGGGAGGGCAACATCGACGTTGACGCCCCAGAGTCCATTGAGAGATGGCTCAGGCTGGCTCGCTGTGAAGGTAGCTGAAGAGAACTCAGCAGCGTATTCCGAGATACGTCCTCGACGATTGTTTTTGAGGTCCATAATCCAAGCGAGTTTTGCTCGGTCAATACCCTCTGTGTCGTGAATCCAACCGGAGGAGTCCGACATGGTGACAGGTACGCCTCCGAGGTCCAACACTTTCTCGCACGCAAATTGTGCGACGTTACCTGAACCAGAGATCGAGACCTGGGCTCCTTCGAAGGATTTTCCTTTCGTGGCCAGCATCTCACGTGCGAAGTAGACCAGGCCGTAGCCAGTAGCTTCGGGGCGGATGAGAGAACCACCGTATGAACGGCCCTTTCCAGTCAAGACACCGCCCTGGAATTCGTTTTGCAAACGCTTGTACATTCCAAACATGTAACCAATTTCTCGACCACCAACACCGATATCTCCGGCAGGCACGTCACAATCTTGGCCAATGTGGCGCCACAATTCCATCATGAAGGATTGGCAGAATCGCATAACTTCACCATCGGACTTGCCCTTAGGATTGAAATCAGAACCACCCTTTCCTCCACCCATAGGTAGACCGGTAAGAGAGTTCTTGAAAATTTGCTCAAAGGCAAGGAACTTCAAAATTGATGCGTTGACACTTGGGTGAAATCGTAGACCACCCTTGTAAGGGCCAATGGCACCGTTGAATTGAATCCTGAACCCACGGTTGACTTGAATTTCACCGGAATCATCGACCCAAGGAACGCGGAAATGAATCAAACGTTCAGGTTCAACAACACGCTCAACAACCGAGATGTATTCTGGGTTCGCTTCGAGCACAGGCTCAAGGGATTCAAGAACTTCTTTCACAGCTTGGTGAAATTCAGGTTGGTCGGGGTCTCTGGCTACAACTTTCGAATATATGGCGTCGCTTGGGCTCATAAGTATACCTTCTGATACACACTGTGTATTGGCCTGCCCTTACGCAGACCCTTTCTAATGGTTGTCCCTTTACGCCCACGAAAATGGGTGTTCACAATGATAGTGTCTCCATTCAGTTGAACGGGCAAACGGTGAGAAAGCGGTCGAGCCGTTCAATTCTTCTTCGACCCTGAGCATCAAGTTCACCCATAGCACGGATGGCTTCCTCGATCAAACCATGTTGGTCTTCCTGTAGCCCAATGATGCGGCGAAGGTGGTCGAGCATGGCCCATTCATCCTCTGAAATGATGTCGTCGTCCAGAGCTGCGATCAAAGCAGATTGGTAGGTTGTAACATCCCCCATGTGATGCCCGTCATAATCGTCCTCTTCGGTGAACGGGCTGGGTACTTCATCGGCCACGATGGAACGGCATTCTGCCGTGTCGCTTGGAGCTACGCCAAAGCATCTGGCAAGAACGTGAAGGATCTGTGCTTCATCCTCAGTCACGATTGCATCCTCAAAGGCAACTTTCATGATTTCAAGGTAAAGGTAGAGACCACGACTTGGGAGGAGGGGCATGAATGGGAGGACTGGACGCTCGTCTTTGAAACTTCGCTCATGAACGAGTCATAGCGCCTCTAATCCATTTGTATGACAGGTAATTTCATTATGTCATCATTTGAGTTATCTTTATAGGGTGTGTAACCTACCCATTGGTTACAGGAGCCACCCAGAATGACCCAGCCCACCAGCGCAGTGTCCCTCAGAATCAATGAGGAAGACCTTGTCTTACTGGATGCTCGTGTTGGCTTGAACGGAACTCGAAATCGCTCAGATGTCATACGTTTGGCACTCCAAGAATACCTTCACAACCAACCCCTGCTCCAAGACATGAGTACCGTGCGCATTCCAATTGGTCGATACGACCAGTCTCAACTCGCCAAACTCTACGAATTACAAGGCGTCACACCCGAACTTGCGGCTCAAGAAGGACTCAAACTCTACATTACCAAGGCAACAGCGTCCTTGGATCCAATTAGTACACGACTCGATGCAGCTCTGGAGGCGTCCAGAGAAGCGACGATACGACGCAGTGAATACCAAGAATAATGGTGAGAGAACGGAGGGGATGGGATGAATTGGCAAAACTTTGGATTCAACCTTAGTGATGCCGCCTTTTCGGCCAAGCAAGATCGGTCAACCTTGCATGGCTTAGCCTCACTGTGTCGACGTGCCCGTCATGCACGTCATGGCCATGGTTCCCAAAACCAAACACCCCCACACGCCCCTCTGGATGACGGCCAGGGGGGCTCAGATTCCAATCCAGCTTGCTAAGCGAGCGGTACCCCGTGCCCATCCCCCACATAGTTGGGCACATTGATTCACAGCCTGTGTAACATTGTTCAACATCCCAATCCTTTAGGAGGGTCGGCATGGGATAGCATCTATGAAGAGCGAAGAGGCGACCTCGGTTTCACCACCGATGCCCTTTCTCGCTCACAAAGAACCTCGACCTGGGCAACTTGAGATGATTCAAGACGCCATTGTATCCCTCAATCAGGAAGGTTATCATCTCGCAGCAGCCCCGACTGGAATCGGTAAAACTGCAGCCTCATTGGCAGCAGCCCTTGAGGTTGCGAGCCACTCACCCAAAAAGAAAACCGTATTTTTCTTGACTTCCCGCCAAACTCAACACAGGATTGTGGTGGATACGGTGAAGCAAATCAACATCATGCGCAAAGGCATGATGCCAGTGCGCTTGGTCGACATGGTGGGTCAAGCAGGCATGTGCGTCCAACCGTTTGCCAAAGAATCACCGTTGGTCTTCTCGTTACTGTGCAGTCAAGCCAGAAAATCCCGCTCTTGCAGGCCGTGGATGACCGCAGCACCAGGTCTGAAAGAGAAAATATTGGCTGCACCATTGCATGTCGATGAATTGGTTTCACTCGCCCGCTCGCACACGTTTAATGGAGAACAGGCCCAAACCTGTCCTTGGAAGATTGCAAGAGAAGCCGTTAGTGGAGCAGATGTATTTGTTGGAGATTACAATCACCTCTTTGACGAGGGTGTTCGCCAATCAAGTCTCAAGGCAATGGATTTGGAACTCGAAGACATCATCATCATTGTTGACGAAGCCCACAACCTTCCCGACCGAATTCGGTTGACTCTCGAGAAACGATTGACTCAGACCATGATTAGGAATACTTGGATGGAACTTGAGGAATTCGGTGGAACGCTCGCTCAAAGCATGAAAATGCCGGGAGGAGAGGCCCTTGAGATGACTCACGGGTTGGTCCAGTGGGCTTATGACGTCATTCGAAATTCACGCAATGGATTCACTCAGTTATTTAGCCGACTTCGTAACGGTCTTGAACGTGGAAAAGAGGAGGCTGAAGTTCGAGTTGATGACCTGCTCAATGTCCTCCATGAATCGTGTGATATCGTTGAAGGGAAAGTCGGACAAATGCAACTCCAAGAAGCCGTTACGAGTAAGCATCCACCGATGGACGCCTCGGTTCGAATTCACCAACTTCGAGACATATTGTCAAGCGTGGATGTTGACATGGATGCTGGAGATGATGGGAATCCTATGGAGCCGAACGCCCACAAAGTCGCTGAAATTTTGGATTGTTTGATTCGCTTCGGTTCAGGAACAGCGCTCACGATGGTATACGATACCAAGGGGAAAGACGGGCGTATCACCACCCACTTGCTCGACCCTGGTTTGGTTGCACAACCAGTATTCTCACAATCTGCTGGTGCCATCTTGATGTCAGGAACCCTTTACCCACCAACCATGTACGCAGAGATGCTCGGGCTTCCAAAGAAATCAACGACTGCAGTCGCGTATGAATCACCCTTTGCTGCCATGCGACGCCCGGTCTTGGTCGCAACCGACGTGACCACAAAATATACTGAACGAGGTGAAGCAAATACTCGTAATATCCGCTCCCACATCCAATCATTGATTGATGCAACACCCGGCAATGTGGCCGTTTTCGCACCGTCCTACGCCATGCTCAACGATGTTGTGGGTGAGGCTCATTTTTCCGGAGTGCGCATGATGGTTGAGAATCGTGAATGGTCAAAACAGGACCTCGACCAAGTGGTTGAGACCCTTCTTGAAGAAAAGGCAGCGGGGCGCCGTATTCTTCTCGCTGGAGTCTTTGGAGCCCGACTCTCAGAAGGTGTTGACTATCATGGTGGAGCGTTGGACGCAGTGGCCTGCATTGGGATTCCAAATTCCCCCCCATCTGTTCTTTCATCTGCTCTCAAAACCTATGCAGAAGAGCGATTTGGCCGTAACCTTGCGTGGCGCTATACCGTGTCCCAACCAGCAGTGAATTCCATTCTCCAAGCCATGGGACGACCGATTCGAGCCATCGAGGACCGTGCTCTGATTGTCCTGCTCGACCGTCGCGTCAATGAACGGACCTATGCACACTGTTTTCCCTCAGATTTACGAATGAATGAGGCAAGCAATCCTGAGGCTACGGCACGCTTTGCTCGACGATTCTTTGCTAAAATTCAACCTGGCTCCATCAAGAAACGATAGGATACAACGTCCGAAGGTTCATGTGGGCTCGTCAGTTCCAAACGGCATGGACGATTGGAAGGACCTCGAAATCCTCACGCAGAACGATGCATTGGTCGAAGTGGAAGCAGCCCAAGACGGGTTGACATCCGAACCAACCCAACTGCATGCACAATTTGAGATGTCCAGTGAGCACCTTGATGAAGTTCGCCACCGTCATACTGAAGTCCTCGTAACCGCAGGTATGCTTCCCGAGTCGAACCTCGCTCAAACCCAGCCCGAACGTGCCCTAGCATGGATGGTCAATTCCCTCAACGGAAGGTTGAACCCTCACGGTCTCTCAATCCCATTGCTTGGAACATCGCTGGAGAAGATCATGCTCAAGTCAAAAACCACTGAGGATGCAACCTTGGTTCAACTCAACGTAAGCGAAGGTGAATTCGAGCCCTTGGTCAAAGAATTCCCTCTTCCCCAAGAAGCATCAGCATCGCTCACCGCCACATTCCTTGACGGACGACTTCACATCAGCTGGTGAATCAGCGCTGTGGGAACTTCTGAATTTGGGTAATCTCATTACTCATTCGAGTAAGTGCTTGCCCAGCAACTTCTTGATGCTGTGCACCCATTTCTTCACGGCTATAACGTGCCATTTCGAAGGTGTTGTCCAACGCCGTTAGTGCTTCATCTGATACACCGTGGAGAGCCTGGCGAATGGCGAACTCAAACTCGCGAACGGTTTCGAAGTCACGACGGAGGAATCCTCGTTGCTGGAGTAAACCACAGAGGTCCTGATAGCAGGTAAAGATGGATTCACGGATTGCATCACCTGCCGCCAAGAGTTCTGCTGTGTAAGCAAAGACCTCTGCAGCGTCCTTGAGAAGGTCATCAGCAGCTTGCTTCCGTCGGTACATGACAACGCCACCAGCGATGAGTGCAGCGAGGAGAACTACGAGGATGTAAGACCACCACGGAGTATCTGCTTGTTCCTCTGCGTAGGCATAACTTGGAGCAAAGCCTTCGCTTCGTAGTGCCTCAAAGGCTTGGATGCTCTGCGTTGAGAGGCGTGGGTCGTTGATGAGAATGTCCATCGTCACTTCGCCCCATACCGAAACATCACCGTACGGTGGGTCAGCGCTGAATTCAAAGCTAACTTGTCCGTTTTCGTCTGTTTGGCGTAGTTGTGTGGCGATTTGTGATTGGTTTTCATCGTAGATATAGACCACGACATCAATTCCAGGTAGGCCGTTCTTGGTATCTTGGGCGATGATCGAAAGGTCAACACCGAGGTCTTCCTGCTCATCCTCAACCACTTCAAGGAGATCCACAGTGACGTCCGCATTTACTTGGACAAACACGGCTCGGCTGACACTGGCAGCGTTGAGATATTGCGAGTCGTTGCGTGCCACGTCGATGAAGAAGTACTGAGAGCCGACTTCCAACCAATACGGAGCAGGAGCAGTCAAAGAGAAATTCCCATTGGACCACTGAACTGTGCTCGTTGGGAAGCAACGAGCACCTTCTCGTCCGCTGGTGCAGTCAGATCCATTGCCAATCGACAGAACGAGGTCTTCGAAAACCTCACCAGTACCGCCAATCTCTTGGATGGAGCCGGTGTAAGCAATCGGGGCAAAGACATTGTCTGAACGTGTCACAATAGAGGTAGATGTTGGGTCAAGGGTGATCTGAAGGTTGGACCAAACTCGAACGCTGCTTTCTGCAGAAGCCGAAAGATGAGCCTGTGTACCATCGAAAAGAACTGAGAGTTGATGGTCGCCACGGCTGAGATCCATCGTGACTGGAACAGTGGCGGTCCAAATTCCATCAAGACCTGTGGTTGTCACAAATAATGGGACATCGTCGAGGGCCACGGTCAATTCCATGCCGACCAAACCGTCACGGTCAACGGTGTCGTAGTCGTAAAGCCGACCGTTAAGTTCCCACGTGTCACCGCGTGTTGCGTCAATACCGTCATCGAACAAGAGGGTGACCCAAGATCGGTGGGACAGGAAGAAGGTAGCATTTCCATCACCTGCTCGGTAGTAGCCTTGAGGCGCAGCCTCTGCAAAGAGGGTGTTGTCACCAAAGTTGAAGATTTCAGGAACCGTCCAGTCAAAGGTAAAGTCGCCATTCGTATCCGTTTGGAGCGTTGTAATGACAATGCCCTGAACGACAAGTTGTACTTCATGACCTGCGATGCCGACCAATTGATTGTCGACGACTGAACCCGTGATGGTAACCGTTTCATTCACGGCAATTGGAGATGGAACTTCAACAGTCACGAGTACTGGGCTGTAAATTTCCCATAGACCCGTTGCATTGCTGGGAAGATAGGCAACAGTTCCTGTAAATCGTGTTTCAAGTGCTACAGGTCCGAGAGGAGCGTCAGCTGGCACAGGGTGAATGGCTGTGAAGAGACCGTTTTCATCTGTGGTGGTATTGGTGAGCCATTGGCCACCAAGCCAGATTTCGACGGTCATATCTGCCAACTCGTTATCGACGATGTCCAAGAGACGACCTTGAATGGTGATGGTGGTCTCTCGGTCGGCATCGCCTGTAGCGGTGATCAACAGGATCTTGGTGGGAACGCTCACATTGAACTCAATCGTTGCTGAACTCGGTTGGTAGTATTCCGGGTTATTGGTATCGCCAAGACCAACTGGGTCAGCCCACTGACGTCCACCACGGAATTCGACCGTAATCTGGTGAGGCCCAGCCGCAGTTTCTTCGGGTAGAATGTAGGTGAAGTTGTAAGCACCTGTGCTGGTGTTGGTTTCGAGGCTGGCCACAGGCACTCCATCGAGAAGGAGATGGACGATTCCAGAGGCATCGTTTCCGTTTGTCTGCAAGACCAAACCGAGGTCGTCGAGTAAAGTTCCGTTGACGTACAAGGTATCACCAGCCGTCAAAACATCGGGTGCATCACTGATGACGACATCAGTTGCGCCAAGTACAACGAAGGTCGTACTGGCGTTCGAACCAATGATTCCAGTTGTTCCCAAGATACCCGTGTAATCTGCAAACAAATCTGTCGGTCCAACTGACATGTTGGCAGGAACGGTCAGAACTCCAGTTGCCGTACCGTTTGCGGCTGTCGTTACCGTTATGCTGACCGGGGTCGTAAGCTGGAGAGTCTCACTCAACGAGACAACGATGCTTTGGTTGCCCAAATTCGTGCCTTGGTTGTCACGGAGCAAGAGCGTGAAACTGACGTTTTCGCCCCGATTGGTTCGGTCATTGAGCGATGGTTGGCCAATACCGTCCAAGGTTGGTTTTATGAATTCCAATGTGGAATATCCACGGGAGTCAAAGGAGGAGTTATTCTCAGAGCCCACGTAGTAGTTGACACTTGGGATATAGGTCGCTTCGACTGTGTGGTTACCAGCTGCGAAGGTTTCACCGAGGCGGATGGTTGCATTCCAATATCCGTCCACGCCGACAATACCGCCCGTAGCGGTAAAGCCAATGGGTTGGCGGTCCAATGAGAACAGGATATTGGCATTTGGTAGAACCGAATTGTCACGTTCCACCAATCCAGAGCCGTTGTCCGAAACGATTTGACCACTGATATTGAACGATTCACCTGCAACCGGGTTTGCAGCGATTGGGTCGACCACAATGAAGGTGAGTGACCGAACGGTGATGGTGGTGAGATTTGCGCTGGTTGAAAGGAGGTCTGTTGAACCGTTGAAGACCATTTGAACCACAATAAGGCCGAGAGGGTGGTCGTAAGGGATTTGGTACGAGAAATTAGCATACCCTGCACCGTCGGTCGTTTGAGGTGCAAGCCAAGTTTCGTGGAATTCAAGTCCAACTTCGTAATTTGAAAGCGGAGCGAAAAGGTCTGAAGCCTCAACCAATTTCGCAGACATGTTGACTGTGTTTCCGCGGTTGATCACCACTGCATTGAGCGGCACCAAATTCTCCAGCCGTGAAACACCCATCACCTGAATGGGCGTCTGAGCGGATGCTGTGAGGTAGAACGGCGAGGATTCGTTGACAACGCTGACCACCAAGATATGTGGGCCGCGAGTCGTTCCATTTCCTGCTGAATCTGTAGGCACGCTCATGTTGAAACTGCCGTTATTGGTCGTAGGGAAATTACTAACGAGAATTTCATCTGGATTCTCGAGCCAGAAGGCTTCAAGACGAACTGCAGAAATTAACGGGCGGGTACTGTTGTCTGCGTCTTGTATTGAACCAATGACATTGAATGGAACACCTGCAGTGATGGTGGTGGGCACGGAGATGAACTGAACGTTGCTGTTTACCTGAACTGTGACGTTGATCAGTGTTGAATTACCGTAGCGTCGTGTGCTCCCGGCGCTTAAGGCTGCGCTTAGGTCGTCCTGAACGACAATGAGAACATCGTAGTGACCTGGGGCAATACCAGATGGAGTATAACTGAACGTAGCATTTCCGTCACCGCCTGAGGAAACGGTACCGAGGCTTTGATTGGTGTTACCGTAATCCCAGATGTATTCAACTGCTGCACCGCTGATGTTGGAACTGTCAGCCACATCGGTGATTTTCGCCGTCCAGTCAATTGTATCGTTCATTTCAACGATATATGCACCACGTTCTGCTTCTACAACCACTTCCGTCACAATGCCACCGAGTGTTGAAATCAGTGTGGGTGGGGCTGGTGGAAGCGCCGAATCGACGTAAGCATAGTAAGCACCGCCAGGAGGCGCGAGCGTCAAGAAGTCAAAGTCAATCACCAAATTGTAGGCACCCGAAGGTAGGAAATTCGGCATGGTAATCGGTATGTCGAAGGCTCCCGTTGAATTGTTAAGTGATGATGTCGCAATATCAATCGGTCCCTCATCTGTTTCTAAAGACACCAAAATGAGTGTTTCGTTACCGATAACAGGCGTCAAGTAAACTGAATCAAAGACGTCTCCGAACAAGCGCGTTGAATTGCCCATGTAGGTCCAATCCTGGGCAATTGACAGGTTCCAATCGATATCTGCTTGAACTCGAAGCGAGCCGAGGCCAGTCGATGGTTGGTAGTAATCCGAACCATTGAATGAGATTCCTATAGGGTAATCGCCAGCCAGCAAATTGGATGCGAGTACAAGTTCCAATTCAAGGAAATCAAGTTCGGGGTCAACCGTTGTATTGAACCAAGTACCGTTGAAAGTGAAGTCGTAATTGCCAAGGAGATCTGGGGCTGCTGACACGCCTCGATGGTCATTGATTAGTACGCTTACAAGAGCATCTTGCCCTCTGATTTGAGCTGATTCTTCAACGACGAAGGATAGGAAACCACGCAAGAAATACGGAGCACCAGCGCTTACATCGGCGTCATCGGTTGCAGGAAGTGAAGCCGGGTAGAAGCGTAATCTTGCTTCAATCTCACCTGCTGCAATGGACAAGTTGGTCGGCAAGAGGTATTGAATCGAAAATGTACCGCTTACGCTGGTATTGAACACTTCTGTGAAGAGATCGCCGCTATCATTGGTACGAATTGCGAGTTGGAGATCGCCACTCAGCGATACTGGGGAGGACCCTACTGACAGAGCCGAACCGTTTACCCAGACGTCGTTACCCAGCAGAAGAATACTGTTGTTGGTCAATGGACCTTCGATTGTCGCCGTAAGGTTGGGTGCGTCGGTCACGTTGAGAACGATGGAAGTCGTTGTAGGATTAAGGTGGAATTGTGGTGGAGTAATTGAGCTAATTGATGTGTCTTGCCACCCAGAAAATCCAAGCGTAGCGGAAAGATTGCCTTTCGTTTCAAATTCGCTCAAATTGAGTGTGATGGACCATGAACCACTGCTATCTGCCTGTGCAGAGAGATTTTGGGCGCCGTCGACTGAAGATGTGTAGGAAAGCCAAATCGTTTGATTGGGTAGTTTCGAGTATTCATCGGTTGGTTGATTCGCCAAATCCAGGCGCCCCTCGAGAACCGTAGTGGCACCTGCTCCAGCGACTGGAGCGTTGATGGCACCCGGGGCAGTATGAACAATGGTCGAATTATCTGTCACGTTCACATAACCGTCGAAGATGATACCGTCTGTTGAAACATATCCGGATTGGCGGTGTTCCACCACGATGTTGTGCATGCCGGGAGCGGTAACGGCGCTTGGGAAGCCGGTGATGGTGAAGGTACCGTTTGCGTCTGTCATGTTTTCTGACAGCATGCGCTCAACGACTCCGCCTGGTCCCGGTACGAATGGTGCGTCGGCTACTGGAGTTAAGTAAGCCATGACACGAATGTCGGTGGCAGGAGTTCCGTTAGCAGCATAGCGAAGTTGCCCTGAAACCGTCAGATTCGTGCTCGCATCGCGGGACACGGTAAAGGTCGAAATCGTTTGATTAACAATTTCAACCTCTTCTGCAGGTGGACATGGGTCAAAGCCAATCCAGCCGAGGTCGGTATTTCCGTTTGCACTGTTTTGTTGGAGACGCACTTCGGACCACGTACCGGCGTTGTCAGCATATACCGCATAACCGTCACCTGTCCATGTTCCTCCGATGTAACCCGTCACTTGACGAGCGGGTAGGCCAGCAAGACGAGCCATGGTGACAAAGAGCGTGTTGAATTCTCTGCACGTACCTTCCTTGAGGTTTTCAAGTACATTTAGAGAGGTGTCAACTGGATTGATGGTACCTGAACCGTTGTAGTTACGCTTGAATTCAGTCGTGCTGTTGCCGTTAATGATGAAGTCTTCTAGGGCAAGTGCGCTGGAATATGCGTCGGTAGCACCGGATTCACTGATGATTGCATTGGTCACGTTGAACAGGTATGAACTCGGGTCGCTGAGGTTTGAAAATTCAGCAGGCGTAATGAGTTCGTAAGGGAAATTTTGCCCCGGTACGGTCGTTGCTGCAAGTGTTGCCCAATCAAAGTAATATTCGGGTTGTTCGTAAACCATCTGTTCGATTGAACCGGAATCAAGCGTGATGATGTGCGTGTCATTACTGCGGAGAAGAGATGAAAATGTCTCAAAGTAAAACGAGACATTGGAGTAGTAGGCCGGCGCAGGAACAGGCCCAGTCGAAAGTGGCTGTGTGAATTTGAAATCCCACTCCACTGTTGAGTTTGCAAAGGATGTTGGAGCCAGATGTGTGAGGTTGGTCACCGGGACGGTGAGGTTGCTGCTCGGATGTGCGCTGTCGATGTGAGCATATGTTGAACCGGTGTAGAAATCGTTCGTGATGGTACGCCAGCGATGGTCAAGATTCAGATCAACGACTCCAGAGGTGTTGTTGGCATAGAAGACAACGTCGTTGTTGAGGACGTCGTCTGTTGGGTCGAAGGGGTTGTAGGGCGCCCCTGCACAATTCACGAACCAATACAGTTCGGGACATTCCTGACCGTCCAGCATGCCTCCACCATCCGTATCGGGATTGGTCCAATCGGTTCCAGTTTGATTTTCAACAGCGTCTGGGATGCCGTCACCGTCAAAATCATCGGGTTGGATATCATCGGACGGATCGTTTTCGGGATTTGTGCCGTCAAAGTATTCTGTGCGGTCGTCAACTCCTCCTTGGTCGGTATCAAAGTCGTTGTAAGTGGTCGTCCAAACGTCCTGAGAGCCGTTCGTGATGCCAATATAAATGAGGTCACAACCGGTTGAATTCTCAAAGTAGTTGTTCAGTCCATCACCGTCATCGTCGAGAAGGTTGGTACAGGGTTCGTTGGGGTCAGTATTGTCTGCGACTTCGTCAAAGTCGTTCACGCCGTCGCCATCAGAATCGACGATTGCGGGATTGGAAAACCATCCGAAGGTTCCGAGCAATTCTTGCCAGTCCGCCAAACCGTCGCCATCTGAATCTTCGTAATCATCGTCACAATATTGTTGAGTCGTACCAATGGTCCCCGAGGCCACAGCATTTGTGTGGCAATAGGAACCGTTGCGGTTAGCTACGTCAGAGGCGATCCCGGTTGGCCCGTTAGACACACCTTGAATGACGTCGTTCACGACCGTCGCATATGCAAAGGATTGCCACGTTCCTGATACATTGTACCAGCCAACGCCACCTGCTGGGTTGAAACCTGAGCCGTTTCCGACTTCAACACGGTTGGTTGTACTGAAGTACTGGACAAAGTTGGTTTCGTAATTGACGAGTGAATCACAAGGGTCCGTACCGTGACTGACGTTGCGTTCTTCACCATCGTTGATACCACCGAAATCAGTATCTGCTACATCCCAAAGGGTGCATGAGAGGTTTTCTTCCCAATTTTGAATTCCGTCATTGTCTGCATCACCTGCATCTTCTCTTCGGGTAGGGTCGGTCTCGCCGGGGTCCACGACTCCGTTAAAGTTCACATCTTCATCACCGTCATCAAAGGCGTCTCCGTCCGTGTTGTTGTTACGGGGGTCGCTTGCTTGGGCAGGGTTACCGTAGGCACCGTTGACTTCTACACCGTCGTTGATACCGTCGTTGTCGGTATCTGCTGCGGTTGGGTCAGTGAGCAGGGTAAGAGCTTCGTAGGAATCATTGAGACCATCACCATCGGTGTCGGCTCGCTGTGGGCTGGTGGAAGTGATGCCGTCGACTTCTGCAGTGTAGGTAGCACAAGCTCCGGGGCCAATCCCCTGAACGGGGTCACACGGCGAGGTGGTTTCAGTCACAATACCGTCCGGTCCATTTCTAAAACAGGGAGAAGAGCCACACATGGTCGTCCATGTCGGGTTGACGAATTCCATGAGGTTGATCAGTCCGTCGTTATCAGGGTCGCCGTTAGGACCATCGTCTCCTGAAGGCGAGGTCGCATTGAGCCCGTTAGCAGCTTCCCAACCGTCGCTCATTCCATCACCATCAGTGTCCCAGCCAGCAGGGTCTTCGTCGATATAGCCGTCCCCGTCGTCATCATCGCTGAGACAATCTTGGTCGCCGTCGTTATCGCTGTCTGCTGCATCAACAAATCCGTCTTTATCGTCATCAAAGCCATTAGCGCAGATGTTTCCGACTGGGTCTTCATCGCACAGAATGATGCTACCTGTTCCGTCTGATCCTGAGTCACCACATCCTGGTTGATTGAATTGGAGAGCATTCTCTTCGTTCCAGTCGTTGACGGGAACGGTTCCGTTCCACCAAACACCGTTGTCGAGCACCGATGCAGTGTTGGAGTTGTCCCACCCAGAGGGCTGGAGGTAGAGGTATTCTTGCAGGTTGGACATGCCGTCTCCGTCAGGGTCTGCCACGGCCCCGTCCGCACCCGAGGATGAAAGCGGGTCAAGTCCATACTTCCATTCCCATCCGTCGGGAAGGCCGTCATTATCTGAGTCCGGGTCGTTCGGTTGAGTATTCATGAGGTACTCCAGCCCGTATGTCAGCCCGTCACCGTCTTGGTCGGAAGCCGCCTGAACGTCAACAGCAGCGTATTGAATGGCGGCCAAGGTAGAACATACCATCAATGCCGTCAAAAAGAGAGATTTAGCCGCTTTTTTGCGGTCTGCCATAGCCTCTCGCACCGCCGCCCCGGAGAGTTTTGTACCTGTCAGCATGGTTGTCACACCTTACGCTGGTTTTGATGCCTCATAAGGGAAATGGTACGATGTTCATACAAGGGGCGTTCTGAGTACCAAAAAATCGGTTTACAAATCGTCCAGTTCATCGAGCAATTCAAGGTCGTCATCGTCGTCCTCAGGGACTGTGGAGGTTACTGCTGGCGGCAGGTCATCGTCGTCCTCTTCACCCTCGGAGTGGTCAATGTCAACTTGGACCTTATCGTAGTCGTAAAACTCGTTTTGATCGTTTCGACCACGACGAGCAGCATACAGTACAAGCGCTCCAATGAGCACGTAGAAGACCATAGTCTGTGGTTCAGGATTCACCAATTCACGAAGAAGGCAAGATGCTCCGTTGCATTCAGTCATGTAGTTGAAGACGAATTTCTGCTGATATTCTTCGGCGTATGGAGTCTCATTATCCATTGGCGTGACCTTGAATTCGAAGGCAACAGAATTACTGTCTTTGAGTGCTTCAGGAGACGTCATGGTGACGCTGAAGTCCTTTGAGGAGTAGGCAGGCAAATTGATGATCAGGAAATCACTGCCGAGTTGGCTTGATGTGGCACGAATGGCACCTTCCCAGCCAACGGGAGCATCAAGGCGAATCACAACATCAAGAGGGATGTTGTTTTGATTGCTAATTCGGTACTCGAGATTTTTGTCTTCACCGGGTGCGAAGCGGGACTTTTCGGTTTTATCCGTGAGTTCAATGCGTCCTGGCACAACGTCTTCACGGATAACGACCTTCATTGGGAGGTCAAAGTAGCGAGCATCCTCTGCATCTACGCCCTCCTCAATGATGCGGGTGTAAACGGTATGTTCACCTGCTTCAACTTGGCCTTGGAGCGTGATTTCAAGTTTGATGTCAGCGTATTCTTCGGGTGCCAAGTTCACGACGACGATGTTGCCATTGGTGCCGTTTGAGATGGTATAATCCCATGCCGTATATTTTGGATTGGCCTCAGCGTTTCGCTCGACGTCTCTCGGATTGATAATCTTCCAGGTGGTTTGACCTGCCCCGCTATTGGTAGAATCTGTAATTCTTAGATTGTAGAAGATGGTTGCATCAGGCCCGACAGGACCAACTTGGCCGAGTGGATTGTCTTCGCCAACTCCATCACTGTCAGAAAGGACTTCAACCAAGATGCCGAAGGTGCGGTGTACGGTAAAGGCGATGTCAGTTCGAAGTTCTGAATCCTCCTTACTTGTGACGGCGAGTTCAAACATTCCGATGTCAACACCGTTCCGGTCAGCTGGAGGGTATACTTCCATGCGAATGGTCAGGATTTGGGTTGAGCCAATGTCGGGCGTCATTGAGTAGATGCCTTCTTCGACCAATTCCATTCCCGTTGCGTTATCGTAGAAACGATATTGCCAGTCGTCAGGTTGCTCTAACACGCGGATTTTGAACGAATCAGTTGTGAAACCTGTGTTGAATACATCGACATAGAAATCACCGGTTTCATCCGCATCAACATAATGCGAGAGTGTCTCATCATATGCCTCAGGACGTGTTGAGTCAGCAATTTGCTTCTGATGTTCATCGTCTTCATAGATGAAGATTCGAGGCGGAGCGTAGACGTCGACTTCTTCGAAATCGAGCGTTACGACCTTGATTGCCACTTCTTCCATTTGCCCCTGGTCGTTTTCAGCGTAAACACGTGCTTCAATTTCAAGAGAGTCTGGAGCGTTGGTTAGATCGTCTTCGGGAACAACAATTTCCAATTCAGGAATGACAGAGTCGCCACCACTGGTGAGCGTGTACGTGCCGCTGGGTGAACTCCATTGAGGGTCAGACCAACTGTTTGGGAGATTGGTATCCAAATCAAATACGACGTCAAGACTGCTCGATGAAGAGCCTGTGTGCTCAACGAGGAATTCCACGAGGACAGATGCCCCGGGTGCAAACAATACCACATCGGGTTGGTTCTGCGGGAGGGAGAGGTAAATATCGTGCTCAAGCATAGTTATGCCAGGATGCTCGAACAAAACTGAATGCCCTTGGACATCTTCCACCTCAAGCCGTACGGGATAATCGCCGGCTGCAATGCCTCCTTCGTAGGTATAGCTGAAATTGCCAACAAGGCCGTTGTTGTCAAGTTTCAAATCATCATCATCAAAGTTTTCCTCAAAGACAACATTTGCCGAGTTGGGCGTGTCCATGACGAGGTTTACTTCCTCAATGTCGTCCCTTCCAAAGGCATCACGCACTTCGATAGAGAATTGAATTTCACGGAAGTTTGGACGGTGGTTTGGCGACCACTCGAATTTTTGTTCGTCCTGCCAGTTGCATCCAAACTGGTCAGCGCAACTGTGTACTCGGACACTCGAACCAGTCAAAGCATTGGTCATGATTTGCAAGCGAGAATAACTGTTTGAACTTCCGACCTTTCCAAAGGCGACCTGAACATCACAATCCGTTTGGCCAACACCACCTGTGCTGCCTTCACAAGTTGCCTGTGCGTCAATTCGGATTTTGAGTTGCTTACCTTGTTCGACCACAAAGCCATTGTTACCCGTTTCAAATTCGACTTCAATGACCGTCCAGGTGCATCCATTTTGTGAAAATGGGTTGGTTGAACATGGATTCTCAAGTTGCCGGTTCTCGGAATCAATTTGTTCGTCACCCGACTTGAGCGAGAAGGTCATGTCGGCTGTGGACCCATCGGTGCCGCTGAATTGGTAGTAGACTGAGAGACGGGCGGTATTGGATGAACCCGTTCCGTTGACATAGAGGTCGCTAATCATCTCCGTACTTCGGAATTCCAAGCCGTCGATGGCACTACCTTCTTCCTGCCCACCATTTGGCTCAATGGTAGTGATAGATCCTTGACCTCCAAATTCCGAATTGGGGGCGTCAAGGTACAAATCATAGGTTTGCTCCGTTGTTGAGACATATTCTACGGTCGTCGTTTCACCGAGAACGATTGCTTCCTCAATAGCCTCCGAAGGAGGTACCATTAGCGAGAGGAGAGAGATGATGAAGGTCACCACCAAAAAGACCGCTTTGAATTGTGCGGCGTTGCCCGAATCTCTACCCGACATTACCTTCACCAATCTCCCGTGTCGCAGGGGGTGTTAAACCGTTTTGCCTTGATTGTGCGAACAATGTAAGGTTTCAAAGGCCTTCAATACGAGTGAAAATGGTGCAGGGGGTGGGATACGAACCCACGAACCCATACGGGACCGGATCTTAAGCCCGGCGCCTTTGACCAACTCAGCCACCCCTGCTTCAATGAATGCGGTAAGGAAGAGGCACTTGAATGAATCTCATCCTTCGTTCATGGACCAACCACCGTCCACATGCAGGACTTGGCCCGAAAGACTCGGAGTGGTGAGGAGATGATGGACAGCTGCTGCAATGTCTTCGGCCCTGCCCGAGCGACCCAACGGCACTTTCTCTAGAACTTTGGTGAAATGTTCCGCTTCCCATTCAGCGGCCATGATGGCTCCAGGCGCCACACAGTTAACCGGCACATCGGAGAGTTCCCCCGCCAAGTTGAGCATCAATTGTCGCAATCCAGCTTTGCTCGAAGTATAGTGGGCAAGACCACTCCAAGCACGCCCCCAGGATGTGTCTACAATGGCAACGACCGACCCTCCGCCCCGTCGTAATTCGGGCAACAATTGTTGGGTCAAAAAGTAAGGAGCCTCCATGTGGAGTCGGTTGAGATTTCGATATTGTTCGAGTGTGGTTTCTTCGAAGTTTGATTGACTATAGAACGAGGCGTTGTGGACGATTCCAAACAAACCATTTTTGACAACGAGGTGATGTTTTTTGACCTGTCTAAGCATGGATTCAAGGGCCTCATCAACTGTCAAATCTGCCTGAAGGACACACCCACAGACGCGGCCGTTTCGTTGCTCCGCCTCTCTGAGAAGTTCCTCCGCAGGTTCGAGCGAGGTCCGAACGTGAACCATCACGAAATAGCCTGCGTCCATCAAACGACGTGCGGTTGCGGCTCCGAGCCGTTGACCCGCACCAGTGATGAGAACGACGTCACCTGCCATGATTGGTTTAGGGGGATTTGATTCATGAAGCCTCGTATTGACTCCATCGCGCTCAATCCGCTCCAACCTTCCTCTCGCACACCTTTTTGATGCCCGCCAACTCCCCGCAAACACGGAGGGCGAAGAATGACTGGCAAACCCCTCCCCATGGCGACCGAGAAAGGCAGTGATTCGACCGGTCGGCGCCTCCCTGATTGGTTTCGAACTCGGCTCCCCAATGGCGAGCAACAGGCTGTTTTCAACGCCACAAAGTCTGCTGTCAAGGACAATCAGCTCCACACCGTCTGCGAGGAAGCACGCTGCCCAAATATTCACGAATGTTGGGCCTCGGGTGATGCCACCTTCATGATCGCAGGACAAGAATGCACCAGAGGATGCCGCTTTTGTGCGGTAGGCACCATCAAGCGCCCACCTCCCCTTGACGCTGAAGAACCGCAGCACCTCGCGCAGGCTGTTGCATCGATGAATCTCCGTCACGCCGTCATAACGGTGGTGAATCGAGACGACCTTCCCGACAGTGGTGCAGACCACTACAAACAATGCATAGAGGCCGTAGCCCAAGGCTCTCCTGAGGTCAGTTTGGAACTCCTTTGCTCGGACCTCGCAGGAGACCATGAAGCACTCGCCCATCTCCTTCATGAGAGCCCGCTGGAAGTATTCGCACACAACGTTGAGTGTGTCCCGCGCCTTGATGCAACGGTTCGGGACGCCCGAGCCTCTTTTGCTCAATCGCTAGGCATCCTCCGTGAAGCCAAGCGGTTGCGTCCGGACATCATTACCAAGTCCTCCGTTATGGTTGGAGTTGGAGAAACGGACGAGGAAATTGACGAGACCATTGGCATGCTCCGTGATGCAGGCGTTGATTTGATCACCATTGGACAATACCTTGCCCCCTCCAAGCAGCATCTCAAGGTCGACCGCTTCCCTGAACCTGAACGATACGACCAATGGGCTGCTTTAGCCATCGACCTCGGATTCTCCGGCGTGGCAAGCGGACCTCTGGTTCGTTCATCCTACAAAGCGGGCCTTTTACTGCGAAAAACAAGGGACCCTTCGAATACAGAATCAATGCTCGGTGCCTATGTCCGCGTAGCAGACAACCATACCACAACACCGACACCACTTAAGACGGACGAGCCCTGAGGTGAAACAATGACGGAGCGGAGCACACTAACAACTACGCCCTACACCATTGGTGTCGCTCCCTTCCGACCTGGTGATGAACCGTCTTTTGGAGAACGATTCACCGAACAACCTGGCGACCTCAACCGCCCAGACCCCGCCACGTGCAGTGCTCAAGATACCGTTGCTCATGCATCTGGATTGATTCGAGTCCTCGATGACGAAGGCCAAGCCCTTGGCGAGTGGGACCCCAAACTCAGCACAGAAACACTGATTCAGGGGCTCGAATACATGATGCGTCTTCGTATCTTCGACGACCGGATGATCAAAATGCAGCGTACGGGAAAACTCTCCTTCTACATGCGCTCCTTTGGGGAAGAAGCTATTGCTATCGCACAGACCATGGCTCTTGAAACTCAGGATTGGATCTTTCCATCCTACCGTCAACCAGGTGCTCAATTCGTCCGTGGCCGAGACATGGTAAGCATGATCTGCCACTGCATCGGTAATACTGAGGACAACGTTCGTGGGCGACAAATGCCCGTTCATTACACGTGGAAGGAAGGCCGCTTTATCTCAATCTCATCACCTGTCGGCACACAATTTTCACAAGCCGTTGGCGTCGCCATGGCAAGCGCCTACAAGGGCGACGATGAAGTCTGTATTTCCTGGCTGGGCGACGGAACTTCTGCTCAAGGCGACTACCACTATGCCTTGAATTTCGCATCCACCTTCAAGCCCCCCGTCATCCTCAATGTCGTGAACAACCAGTGGGCAATCTCCACCCACGTATCCCTCGCAACGGGTGGACGTACCTTTGCAGAACGTGGTTTGGCCTACGACATCCCCTCTTTCCGAGTGGACGGTAACGATTTCCTCGCCCTCTACAGCGTGACCAAGTGGGCACGTGAGCGTGCAGGTGCTGGCCTCGGACCAACTCACATTGAGGTATACACCTACCGAGCCGGAGCCCACTCCTCCTCTGACGACCCTTCGGCGTACCGCCCGCAAGATGAATTCAAATGCTGGCCTGGCGGCGATCCTGTTGAACGACTTCGTGACCATCTTATCACCACCGGAGTTTGGGATGAGGAGAAGGACAAGGCTCTGGCCGAGAAGATCGATGCTGAAGTCATGACTGCTTACAAAGAAGCCTGTGAATTTGGTGATTTGGCTACTGGACCCTATCCTCCTGCCTCAACCATCTTCACTGAAGTTTACGAAGAGGTGCCTTGGCACGTTCAAGAACAACGAGAGGAACTCGGAAAGTGAGGTGAGACCATGGCGAAAATGAACATGATTGCAGCCCTTAACTCCGCTCTTGCCCACCAATTGGAGCGAGACCCGAACGTCGTCATCTTTGGCGAGGACGTTGGATATTTTGGTGGAGTATTCCGTGTCACAGCTGGCCTTCAAGAGAAATTTGGACCCCACAGAGTCTTCGATTCACCCCTTGCAGAAGGTGGAATTGCCGCCATTGCCATGGGTATGGGACTCAATGGATTGCGCCCGGTTGCTGAAATCCAATTTGCCGATTACATCTTCCCAGCATACGACCAAATCGTCAATGAAATCGCAAAACTACGCCACAGGTCAGGAGGCGAATTTACCGCACCAGTCACCTTCCGCACACCCGCTGGAGGTGGAATCAAAGGAGGACACCATCACTCACAGTCACCTGAAGCACAATTCACACACACGCCTGGCCTCAAGGTAGTGTATTGCTCAAACCCCCGCAACGCCAAAGGTTTGCTCACCAGCGCAATCGAATGCAACGACCCAGTCATCTTCTTTGAACCAAAGCGATGCTACCGTGGCCCCTTTTACGGCGACCCGCACAACGTCCCCACGTGGAACGACCACCCAGAGGGAGAGGTGCCTGAGGAATACTATTCGATTCCGCTGGAAGAAGCCAACATCGTCCGTGAAGGTGCTGCCTGCACCGTCATTGCATGGGGCGCTATGGTTCATGTCTGCGAACAGGCCATCCGTGACTCTGGCGTGGATTGTGAACTGATTGACCTCCAAACACTCGTCCCGTGGGACCGTGATGCAGTTGTCAATTCAGTCAAGAAAACTGGCCGCTGCGTCATTGTTCACGAGGCTCCCAAAACCAGTGGTTTCGGGGC
>QQSD01000064.1:26177-26913 GCA_003602485.1 Candidatus Poseidoniales archaeon
TTCCCTCACACCACTGAATGGGATTACTTGCCCAGTCCATCTCGCATAGCAGAAGCCATACGCAAAACACAGGAGGAATAAATATGGGAACATTTGAATTTAAGCTACCAGATATCGGAGAAGGTGTCGTAGAAGGTGAAGTCGTTGAATGGATGGTCGCCGTGGGCGATGTTGTCAAAGAAGACGATCCGATTCTCTCGGTGATGACCGACAAAGCCACCGTCGAAATCCCAGCACCCTGTGACGGTACGGTCAAGAGCATCGTCGGTGAAGCAGGAGATATTCTTCCAGTGGGCGTCGTTTGCATCGTCTTTGACGTAGAAGGCGACGGTAATGCCAGTGCTGCTGAAGCCGAACCTGCAAAGAATGAGAAGCCTGCAAAGAAAGAATCTCCTGCGCCGGCCGCTACGCCAGCACCTGCACCTGCCAAGCCCGCTCCCGTTGAAGCCGCAGCCCCCGTTGCTCGAGCCTCCGGAACCAAGGCGCTCGCATCTCCTGCAGTTCGCCAACGCGCCCGTGCTGCCAATGTCGACCTCCAACTCGTTGCTGGCTCGGGTCCAGCAGGACGTATCAGTCACGCTGACCTCGACCGCCATATCGCAGGTGGGGCTTCTGGCGCTACCTCGTCCCGTCCAATGGGCGGTGCACCTCGAGTGGCACGTACAGGTACAGAAGACATCAAGGTCATTGGCCTTCGAAGGAAAATCGCCGACGGCATGATGGCATCCTACAGCAC
>QQSD01000065.1:0-8174 GCA_003602485.1 Candidatus Poseidoniales archaeon
TCCTTCGCTTTTGGCCCCCTTCGAAAGGCACAAAATCTACAAGCCAGCACACAGATGTTGGTTTGGTTCACGTGTACGTTGGAATTGAAGAAGGCCATATTATCGAAACGCGACGTCCGAACAGCGTGTGCGAGCTGGCCAAGTTCATGCATATCGCCATGTTCAAAGAGGACAAGACCATCATTGATGTCAAGTGATTCCCTGTTGGCTAACTTAGTAGCAATGGGTCTAATGGGCTCAGACCATTGGTCCAGTGGACTGAGGAGAGATGCGAGAATGGTCGGCCATTCGGGACGCTGTCCAGCGAGGACCGCATCAGAGGACCATCTCTCCATGCCATTCCCTGAGTATTGGCATTGATGAAGATGTGCTTTTCGTCATCACCTAGTTTTCACAGCAAAGAACTTGGATTTTACGATTAATTTTCTAAATTCCTCAATCACGAAAACCCCGGATGCCACGAGGAAAATGATGCTCCAATCATAAGCCTGCAGCGTCGTCGTGGACAAAAGGTTCCCAATTTGTATACCAATAATTGGTATGGAAAGTTCTGCAAGTTGGACAAAGAAGAGGAGCAAGCCACCAGAGATGATGAGAGCTAAGTTAATTGCCCGATTTGAGAACAGTCCTAACTCAAATACGCTTTGTTCGTTTGAACGGCAATTCAAGACATTGAAGAGCTGGAAGACAATGAATACTGCAAAGGTCATGGTTTGGGCGTGTTCAAAGTGACCGTCTGCATACTGCTGCCAATCATCAATCGCTGCCTGATCTCCTGCGAGACAAGCTGCCTGGTCAAAGGCCGTGGTTGCCGTTTCAGCGGGCAGAAGGCCACATTCTGCAATGCCGCCTCCAGCGAGATAGAAGATAGCAAGGGTCCCTGTTACCATGACTGCACCGAGGTAAAAAATTAGAGATATATCGCCTCGGTTTGGTAGGCTTTCGTCGACAGGCCTTGGTGGTCGTTCCATGACATTTCCATGTTCCTTCTCAACACCAAGGGCAACGGCAGGTGGTCCATCCATGAGGATGTTAATGACCAAAATTTGAGTAGCCGTGAGTGGTAAATTCCATCCAAAGATGAAGGTAGAGATGATGATTAGGGCAACTGCTGCAACGTTCGTAGATACTTGGTACCGAACGAAGTTTCGTATATTTTGGTATATTTTACGACCCTCTTCGACAGCGTGGACAATGTTTGCAAAGTTATCATCCTGTAAGACCATGTCCGCAGCATCCTTCGCTACGTCGGTACCGGCAATACCCATTGCAATTCCAATATTGGCTCCTGAAAGAGCAGGTGCGTCATTGACGCCGTCGCCGGTCATTGCAACGATTTCTCCTTGCTCTTGGAGTGAGGATACAATCCGCATCTTTTGGTCGGGTGTGACACGAGAGAATATTGAGATGCTTTCGCTGACTTCGAGCAGAGCTGCATCGTCCATGTCCTGTAATTCCTTCCCGTCAATGGGTTTGAGTGAACCTGTGGTAATCCCCAGTTCCCGACCTATTGCAGCAGCTGTCATGTGCTGATCCCCTGTAATCATCTTGACCTTGATACCTGCTCGCTGGCATGTTTCAATGGCCGCCTTTACTTCGGGGCGTGGCGGATCCATAATTCCAACCAATCCGAGGAAAATCAAATCGTTTTCAATGGATGTAATGTCTGATAGATCATCTTCTTCGCCCACTTTACGTGCCAAGAGTGCGATGACACGCATGGCTTGTGACCCCATGTCGTTGTTCATCTTCTTGATAGATTTCTTGTCGGCGTCTGTTAGCGGGACAATGGCGTTGTCGATGATTTTCCACTTCGCTAATTGATTGTATCCACCTGCACTTCCTTTTGAAAAGACCCATTGTTCTCCTTCGTATTCGTGAACGACGCTCATTCTCTTACGAATTGAATCAAAGAAGAATTCGTTCAGACGCGGATGGCGATGTGAGAATTTCTTAACATCTCCATTGATTTTCCAACCTGCAACGGCGGATGCGGAGTCCGTTGGATCGCCTATCGCTTGCCAATGACCATCCGCTTTGACGATGTTGGAATTATGACATAGAGAAAGACATGCTCCAATCAGTCGGAAGTTCATATCGGCTTGGAGTAAGCCGAGTTCTTCATCACCCAATTGTTGGTCGTTGCGAATCAACGTACCATCTGGTTTGAAGCCTTCACCTGAAAACCCGTAAGATTCAGTGAGCGTGGAAAGTTGCCTCACTGTCATTTGATTTTTGGTAAGGGTCCCTGTTTTATCTGAACAGATGACGGTGGTTGAACCCAAGGTTTCAACAGCCTTCATACGACGGATGATGGCCTTGTGGCGAGCCATATTACGCATCCCTAAAGAGAGTGTGATGACCAGGATAATTGGCAATCCTTCTGGGACAATTGCAACGAAAATTGCAATGGCCACAATGAATTGATTGACAGCAACTTCTTGCAAATTGACACCTGGTGTTCCATAAGCAACAACCATTTTCAGTGAAACCAAGAGGACGGCCACGATCAAGGCGATGAAGCCAAGGAAGCGCCCTAAGCTCTCCAATTTTAATTCCAAAGGAGTTTTTGGCGTTTGGGCGTCAGCAATATTACGCGCAATTTTTCCTAGTTCTGTGCGCATACCAGTGTTTACAACAAGGCCAAGCCCTCTCCCTGAAGAAACAGTTGTACCCATGTATGCCATGTTATTCCGGTCAGCAAGCAAGGTGCTCTGGTCGAGTTCACTGGTATCTTTTCCGACAGTCAGGGATTCTCCCGTGAGAGCGGATTCATCAATTTTGCACTGCTGCGACCAAAGAATTCTGACATCTGCAGGTACGTTGAGGCCTTGTTCAAGGCGGACTACGTCACCTGGGACTAGTTCTGAAGTGGGTATCTCATTTTCGTATTCTCCCCGAAGGACAACACAATTTGAAATTGACATTTCTTTAAGAGAATCCATGGCTTGTTCTGCCTGACCTTCTTGCCAAAATCCAAAGAATGCATTTGCAGTTAATACGATGAAGATAAAGATGGCATCACCGGGTTGGTCTGGGTGAATTGCGAGTGCGACCAAAGCTGCACCAATCAAGAGGTAGTTGAGGGGGTCATTGTATTGAGAAATAAATCTCATGAATGCAGATGTTTTTTCAGCCTCAGCGAGTTTGTTGAAACCAAACTTCTCTCGGCGCTTGAGTACCTCGTCGGATGAGATACCATCCATCCCGCTATCTTGGGCCAAAAAACAATCATCCACAGTTAAATCATGCCAAGATTGTTCGCCCATTCCAATCACCCATTGGATGTTTTTTGGAGCAAATCTCCAAAATACTGTTCTTCGCCAACAACTGAATGCATATTATATTGATGTCCGATATCCCTCATAAATGAGACCTATTTTTCATCGGAACATACTGGATAGCCACGAATAACTTGGTTCAACATTTGATGAATTCCAATCGTAGAATAGAATTACCTCAATGAAGTGGAAAGTGTATGAGCGAACTTGGAGAGCCATATATTCCCGCTCATGAGTCCCCCCCTGAACTGACACTCCGTGTGATTCTTGTCGGCATCGTTCTTGGAATTTTGATGACGGCTGCAAATGCCTACTTGGGTCTGTATGCTGGTATGACTGTTTCAGCGAGTATTCCTGCGGCGGTCATGTCAATGATCATCCTTCGGACGATGTTCAATGATGTTTCAATCCTTGAAAACAACGCCGTACAAACCATGGCATCTGCAGGTGAATCACTCGCAGCAGGGGTCATTTTCACCGTTCCGGCATTGTTGGTGATGAATCTATGGACGAGTATACAATGGCTTGACACACTGATCATTGCCACGCTCGGTGGACTTCTAGGCACCATGTTTACCATTGCACTGAGAAGACTGTTTATTGTCGAGGAGGCACTTCCTTACCCCGAGGGTGTTGCATGCAGGGAAGTATTGGTAGCCGGAGAGGAAGGAGGTGATGGTGCATTGGCAATCTTGTACGCCTTGGCGATTGGAGGAATTTACGGCTTGATGGTCAAAGGATTCGAAATTACGCATCATACGGTAGAAGGTGCAGCGACCTTTGTTTCAACTCGCATTTATGCAGGCATGGATTTATCCATCGCTCTTCTTTCTGTTGGATTTATCGTTGGAATACGGATCGCTTCCTTCATCTTTTTCGGAGGCGTTCTTGGATTTGGTTTACTGGTACCGATGTACGGGCTCATCTATGGTTGGCCCGCAACAGATTCACTTGTGGATGGATTCTACAGTATTTGGTCCACACAAATCCGTTATGTCGGCGTCGGCGCCATGGTCGTAGGTGGAGTCTACACGCTCTGGTCGATGAGGAAGACAATTATCACAGGATTATCTAAAGCATTCATCAAGAATGAGGAGGGAACTGAAGAGTTACTTCGCACTGAACAAGACATTCCAATGAATCGTGTGTTCACAGTGTGTGGTATCCTCGTCGTCCTGACGTTTTTCTTCTACTGGTGGGCCACAGAATCTTTTGTCCTCGCGCTTGCCGGTGCCCTCTTCCTTGGCTTCGTTGCTTTCTTTTTCGCAGCCGTTGCTGGTTACATCGCAGGTGTTGTTGGCTCTTCGAATTCACCAGTCTCTGGTATGACGATAGCAACACTGTTGTTTACGGTGGGATTGGTCTACATCGTTGGTGACCTGTTCCTGGGTATGGCGAAACAAGACCTCATGATGGCTACACTACTCATCGCCGCCATCGTGGCATCGAGTGCTGCTATCGCAGGAGACGTGATGCAGGATTTGAAGACTGGCCACATGCTGGGTGCGACACCAAAGAAACAACAGGTGGCTGAAATCATCGGTGTGCTCACTGGTGCGGTCGTCATAGGGCCTGTTCTATCTTTGTTGCATGATGCATTCAGAATATCTCAGACGGCATGTCAAATGAATCCTTTACCCAACGACCCCACATGCTCCAACGCGCTGTTCGCACCTCAGGCAGAATTGATTGGAGCCATTGTTCAAGGTGCATTTGGTGGAGATTTAAACATCCAAATGGTCGTACTCGGTGCAGCAATTGCTGTTGCACTTATTCGCCTCAACATGCCCGTTATGAGCGTGGCCATTGGAATCTATCTCCCACTCGGTCTTTCAGTACCCATCATGGCAGGGGGTATCATCTCTCACGTCCTGCTGCGTAGCGCTCACCTTCGAGTGGATGGTACACTTCGAGAAGTACCCTCCCAACGTGCAGAAAAGGCAGCCAAAGATGTAGAGAATCGTGGCGTATTGATTGGAGCAGGATTTATCGCGGGTGAGTCCATTATGGGCGTATTCATCGCTATCCTCATTGTGGCGAAAATTAATCTTCCTGAAATTTTCAACGTTGTGACTCTTAATAATTTCTTTTCCCTAGCCTTCTTTGCTTGGTTTATGGGGGTATTCATTTGGTTAGCGACTCGCGCTCTTCCCAAAGGTGGAAGTTTATTCGGCGATGCAGTCGTGATCGCTGCTGATTCGATTGGAAAACTCCTCACGGCATTGCAACCTAAAAAACGCTAACTGCGCCACTTCCAATCATGAAAGTGTGGCACAAGGATGAAAGGCCATCCACGCAGGCCTACACTTGCAGGTGGAACCATGACAAGTGTGGAAGAACTACAAGAATTAGCACGACGCTGTCGCGTCCACATCGTCAACATGGTTTATGAAGCGCAAGCGGGACACCCAGGAGGGTCACTTTCTGAAATTGATTTGCTCGCAGCCCTGTATAAAACACAACTACGAATTCGACCTGATGAACCAAATTGGGAGGACCGAGACAGGTTTATCCTATCAAAAGGCCATGCTTCACCAGGAATGTACGCCATTCTCGCTGAGATGGGGTTCATCACCGAAGAGGACCTCAAATCCTACAGAGTATTAGGCGGCGTTTGTCAAGGTCATGTCGATATGAAGTGGTGTCCAGGCGTTGATTTCTCTGCTGGTTCACTCGGGATGGGGCTGTCCTTTGGAATGGGATCCGCAATAGCTGGACGTTTGGAACATAGCGAGCGTCAAGTGTACGTTATGCTTGGTGATGGGGAAATCCAAGAAGGGAGTGTTTGGGAGGCTGCCATGGCTGCAGCACATCATGAATTAGGGAATCTCAATGTCATTCTTGACCGAAACCGAATACAAAACGATGACTTCTGTGAGACTCAAATGCGCATGTTTGACATACCTGCAAAGTGGCGTTCCTTCGGATGGAATGTCAAGGAAATTAACGGACATGACATGAGTGAAATTCTCGATGGTTTGAATTTCCTTTCTTCAAGCAATGAGGGACCATCAATTTTGATTGCTCATACCGTCAAAGGTAACGGTATTTCTTACATGGCTGATAACCCAGCATTCCACGGGGCAGCACCCAACGATGAACAGTACCATCAGGCAATGGTGGAACTTGGTGAGGTGAGTGCATGACCAAGATGGGCGCAACACGTGATGGATACGGTGAAGCTTTGCTTCAGTTGGCATCAAATCCCAAAGTGGTCGTACTTGAGGCAGACTTGGGCAAATCAACAAAATCCCTGCATTTCCGCAAAGCTCACCCAGAACGAACAGTGTCATGCGGTATTGGTGAGCAAAATATGCTACTCGTTGGAGCAGGATTAGCAGCATCGGGATACATTCCCTTTGCAAGCACCTTCGCCATTTTTACTGAACGTGCCTTTGAACAAATGAGAAATGGAGTCGCGCGCCCAAATCTACCCGTACATGTCTGTGGCAGTCATGGTGGCACCCACACAGGAACTGACGGGTCGTCTGCTCAATCCATTGAGGACTTGGCAATTTACAGGACACTCCCGAATGTAATTGTTATGCATCCCAGTGATACCATTTCCACTCGAGAGTTGACCGTACAACTCGCAGCATCATCTTCACCCTCCTACATGAGAACGGCAAGGAACAAAACTCCTGTTCTGTATGAAGGACGCGAGGAGGAAATTCAAATTGGGAAGGGTATCAAATTGCGAGAGGGGACTGATGTCGCAATCATAGCATGTGGCGTTATGGTGTCTCAGTCGCTCAAGGCCGCTGAATCTCTTGAAGCAGATGGCATCAATGCAACTGTCGTAGACATGCACACACTCAAGCCACTCGACGCTGATTTAATTAACGAACTTGTATCATCATGCGGTGCTTTGGTCACGGCAGAAGATCACAACATTATCGGAGGACTCGGTGGTGCAGTGGCAGAACACATTGTTTCCAACACCTATGCTCCTCTAGAGCGGGTTGGCGTCAAGGATCGATTCGGTGAATCTGGCCAAGCAGACGAAATGCTCGAAGTAATGCAGATCTCATCGCCCTATATTGCCGCCGCGGCCAAACGAGCCATGGCGCGTAAATCATAGATTTGTCAACCCTTGTGGGATGGGAGAGTTCATAGAATCCCTTGCTAGACATTGCAATATGGAGTTCTTTTTGGACACAGCCGACGTTGATGAAATTCGTGAGATTGCAGCATGGGGCATACTCGATGGTGTGACCACAAATCCGTCTCTGATCAAGAAATCAGGACGTGATTTCAAACAGGTTGTTCGAGAAATCGCTGAGATTTGTTCTGGCCCAATTTCGGCAGAAGTTACCGCAATGGATACGGCGGGTATGGTAGAGCAAGGTCTTGCTCTGAAGGCGGAACTACCAGAAAATGTAATCATTAAAATTCCATGTACACCAGAAGGGTTGGCAGCAACTAAAATCCTCACTGAAAAAGGAATTGACACTAACGTGACACTCATTTTCTCAGCATCTCAAGCACTGATGGCAGCCAAGGCTGGAGCCACATATGTTTCACCTTTCATTGGCCGCATTGATGACACAGGACATGACGGCATGGAATTGATTGCTGAAATTATGAACACATGGGACAATTACCACCTTGATACCAAAGTGCTTGCAGCCTCAATCCGCCATCCAACTCACGTTCTACAGTGCATACAACTTGGGGCCCACACAGCAACCATGCCTGCCAAAACCTTCCGTCAACTCATGACTCACCCGCTCACTGACAAGGGACTTGATGGATTTATGAAGGACTGGGCCGAAGTTGAAGCTGCTGGGAAGGCTTGAACAAACATAGTTCTTTTTTGAAGGTCGATGTTCAATATTCTTTGAACATCCTGTTCAAAGAGACTTCGTTGGTCTATCGCCGTTGTTTACGAAC
>QQSD01000065.1:8342-11431 GCA_003602485.1 Candidatus Poseidoniales archaeon
GATTAGCGTGAAGCGAGTGTGAGGTTCTTCCACATCTCTTCTGGAACTTCCATAGCCAAACGCAGGCCACCCATGGCGCCAAGGCGAACGGGGTCATCCACGACGTGGACGTTCACATCGCCCATATCACTGAGACGACGTTCGATGAGTGCTCCGAGTCCCTTGATAGAGGAACCGCCACCAGCCAAAACCATGTTCTTTCGGAACTCATCATGGAATTCAGGATTGGATCCAGCGATGAGTTTCTTGACATTCTCGACAATAGGGTCCACAATGGACTCGCATGCGCGCTGCATGCAGTCGGTGATGTCCAATGTCATGGCCTTACCTTCAATGGAAAAGTCAACGAGAACGGGTTCATCAGGAGCAGCAGTTGAAACGAACGAATACTGTTCCTTCCAGCGACGTGCCATGTCTTTTGTTATTTGGGCACCGTTGTACTTGCTCTGGATTTCCTGAATGATTTGGTTGTCGACATAGTCTCCGGCGTATCCAGTGTGCATTTGGTCACCTGGTCCAGGGATGGTCCCGTAGACACGGCAAAGGTCAGTAGTACCTGCGCCAATATCAATGACAAGTGTATGGTTGATCATATCAAGTGCATATGCAACTGCAAAGGGCTCGGAAATAATCATGGCTGAGTTGACTGAACCAGCAGCTGCATCAAAGATTGCGGTCTTGTCAACGTGACTTGCTTCTGCAGGAGCTCCAATAACCGCCACGACGCGGTCATACTCTTCGGGGTCCGATAGGCCAATGAGGTGCGTGATAAAGTGAGCAATGTATTCGCGGTCTTCAGGTGTATCTTTGATGACACCAAGCTCAAGAGGTCGGTAAAGATTGAGAGCCAAACGGTTCTTGAGGGCTTCGTTACCGAACAAGACATCACGCTTGAGGAAGTTTTTGGCAATGGCGTCTTTTGGCGTACCAATGACGGTCAATTCCTCGACTTCGTGGCTATCTGAGGAAACCATTACCGAACGGAATGTTCCCAAGTCTATTCCAATATACAATACATCTTTTGCCATAGGCTCACTGCTCCTCCCATATCGCTGGAGTTTATGAAGAGTACCCAGCCCAAGCATCATTGACCAATGGGCATTCAGAGGTAAAGGCCTCCTTAGACGATTTATAGAACACTATGCTAAGCGGCATTTAAAGCGTCAGCACCATTCTTCACACTGGTGACAATACCATGCAGCATACTCAGTATACAATTCTGCCATTGAAGAACATGTGGTACATTCTTTGAGGGTGTCCGTCCCGCAGATATCAATGACCATTTGGACATGATAGGCATCATCTATGTTCAATTGTTGTCGCATCGCCCACAACAGTTGATCTTCACTCGGTGAAATAATTCCATCTTCAAGGACCATTTCAACAACGTTACGATAGTCTTGGAGAGTAGAAAAGTCTCTGGAATCCAAAACGACCCCTCCTTTTTCAGCTACGATATCAGTGCCACCTGGGTCGTCAACAAAGATGACAAAGGACGCTGGTTTAAGGGAATCATCTCGCAATTCAAACGATATTCGGACACCTTCGAGGTTCGCGTACACAAGTTTCGATGAACGATTGATAACATTCGTGATAGAACGTGCCGTCATTTCGGCATTCGGACCTCGCTTCCAACCGGTTGGACTCCGTTCGTTGAACGCGTAAAACTCAGTCCCCTTGCCGGGGTATTCGAGGCGAATTTCCTCACCACCATCAAAGCCATTTGAAACAATGGTTACTGCCGCTACTTCTGTAGAAACAATGTTGTCGTCATCATCAAAACTGATCATTAATGGTTTACGCTCTTCTGAAGCTGCGTTGTAATGGCCTTGCATGCCTGTCATCCATTTGTCTTCGAGCCGTTGGAGTGATTGCTCTTGCTCTCCAGTAAGGTTCTTTTTGACACCAAGGACATTTGCAAGTTCACCAGAAGCCATATCTTCTTTGAATTGTTCAATTAATTCCGCATCTCTCCGATGCGTAGGTGGCTCAGGTCTACGGCGTTGTTCGACATAATTTGGATCTGCCCATTCATGGTTACATGAACCACATTGTAGGTATCCTGCCATCGTCGAATCTTGGGCGTTTCCACCACACCGAGGGCAATCTCCACCCTCTGTATAACTCAGATTCTCCTTGGCCTCATCCTTGCCCTTTCGTAGGCCACCAAAACCCGCCATGTTGGTTACGTTGCCTTGACTTTCTATGAATCCTTTGTTCAACTTAGATGGCTCTGGCTTTCAAACCATAGCGAATGATGCCTTCTTGTGCGTAAATTCTGCGTACCACAAGTTCCATCTCCTGCTCCATTGAAATCTCGGGCTCTTCATCATCAACAACCAAGAAAACTCCAGATGGACCATCATTCAAACGTAGTAAAACAGTCGAGATTCCACCCAGCAATGGTGCGCGGAGTGAGAATTCCGAGGGTGCTCCAGCTGCAGATAGGCGGGTCCAAGATTGAACCCTCCCAATGTGTGCGAGGGCAACGTCTTCTGCACTCGCAAGTTCTTCCCCGTCCATCTGTCGCGGAGGCCAGGTCATGCCCTCACCAAATTTCTGGCCAACGAGACCCATTCGAGATTTGGCTGCTTCTTCGTATTGCGCAACCGAAATATACGCCCCTTGGCTGACGTTCGTAACTTCCATTTCCTTCTCCCAAGCACGACATAGCGCCCCGTAAAAATCAGAATCAACAGGAAGGTCAACATCAAACTGAGGTAGTTCAACATCAGAACCTCGTCGCATCAAGACGACTGTAGCTTCGTCACTGAGAAGTAAATCCCATTCGCATTCCTCAAAAATGGAGTCATCGGCAATGATGACATTGGTAGATGAAACCAGGGTGGGTGCGTCGATGCCATCGGGTACGGTTACGGAATTAATTGATTGGTCGAGGAGACGATGCTGAATTGCCGCCACTGCAAGTGTAGTAGCATCACTATCGGCCCCAAATACGCGTTCACCTTCGTGGGTGAAGGGGGATTGAACCAGCGTAAATGCGGATTCAGCGTGGAGGAGATATCCTTTCCAGATAAGTGAACTCAATTACGGTCCCTCCCAAAAAGGTGGACTGCACACGTAGCACC
>QQSD01000066.1 GCA_003602485.1 Candidatus Poseidoniales archaeon
ATGTCTGCGGGAACCAAGGCTTTGGTGCTCGACGACGATGCTCCATCGCTTTCAAACTCCACCTCACCCGTGATTCGCTTTCTCAAAGGCGCTCATCTTCTCGGCCAGTGTGCCATCAACCCCGGTGAGACCATCGTAGAACACGCTGAAGCTTGTGGCATTCGCCTGCCGACAAATTGTACCTCTGGTACATGCGGTACCTGTATGGTGAGTTTGATTCTTGGCGAAGTACCGCTTCCAGAGGAGTTGCCTCCCGGCTTGGATGATTTTTTGGTAGGTGAAGGAGCACGCCTCGGATGTATCGGACGACCTCGTGGCGATGTAGACATTGACATCCGCCCGCCAATTTGAGGTGATGCAATGTTCGATTCATGGACGGGCATGGACTGGTTCATTCTCGTGATTGACATCGTGGCGATTGCCATTGTTGCCACCTTTCTCAAGCGTAAAATCCAACACAAACTTGCTGAAGTTGAGGCACGTCAAGCCTTTCACCGCCAGCAGCGTCAGGAGAAGCGAACGACCGATGACTGAGCGCCTCGTGCGTGAGGCGTCGTTGCGTGGAATAACGTCGCTCTCTTCGTTTGCCGAATGCCTCAATGAAGGTGGTTCGTCGTTGATGTCACAACGACCGATGATTCAAGAACCCTTGACACAACCTTCCTTCCATGTCAGCGGGTCACGGTACCACTACGGGCCCGCTGCCCGTTGGTCAATTCGCTCAGTTGATTCAGCATACGGTAAAGAACGACCCGATGTTTCAGCACCAAGCGCTCGCTGGAGAAATTTCCCAATGGTCGGTTCATAACGGCAACATCTACTTCACGCTCCGAGACGATGTTGGCCAGATGAGTTGCGTGGTTTGGCGCAGTGCTCGCCTGAGCATTGACCCAGCCATCAAAGTTGGAAGTGAAGTCATCATCATCGGTAGTCTTGACCTCTGGCCGAAACGTGGCAACCTGCAACTCGTCGTGTCCAAAATACAACCTGTTCAGACATTGGGCACTCTGGAAGAGACGAAGCGGCAACTCGTCGAAACCCTTCGTAACGAAGGCGCCTTGGACGTCCCTTCACGACCCTTGCCTTCGTTGCCCAAGCACATCGCAATCGTGACCGGTGCAGGTTCTGCGGCTCTTTCCGACATGAAGCGCTTGATGGCAAACCGTTGGCCAAACTTGCGAACCACCATCATTGGCGTTCTCGTTCAAGGCGAACACGCACCTCGTGAAATCGTTCGTGGACTCGCCATCACACGCGACCTTGCACGCCCTGAGGTAGCACAGCGCCTTGGATTGCCCCCGGTTGATGCGGTCATCGTTGGACGTGGGGGGGGTTCACCAGAAGACCTGTGGGCCTTCAATCTCGAACCGGTCGTACGAGCCATCATGGCCAGCACCGTCCCCATCATCTCGGCGGTGGGTCATGAACAAGACCACCTTGTATCCGACTTGGTGGCCGACGTACGTGCCTCAACGCCTTCCAATGCCGTTGAACGCCTTGTTCCCGACCAACACAGTGTCTTGATGCTCATGGATGAATTCGACCAACGTTTGAATGCCTCTGTTCAACGGCGTCTGCAAGAATTACGTCAGCAATTGGCTCTTCTCACCAGTCAACTCAAGCATGCGCCTGGCAAAGGCGTTTACAGAGCCAAAGAGGTTCTCAACGCCTTGAGCGGTCGTTTGACGCGTGGCGTTGATACCAGTCTGGCTCGGCAACAACAACGCTTGGTGGCCTTGCAGGCAACCTTGCAGGCTGCTCATCCCAAACGGGTACTTGAGCGCGGATATACCATGATACAGGATGACAAGGGCAACGTGCTCACCGCAGCAGCGAGCCTTGAACAAGGGCAGACCGTCAACCTCCAATTCGCCGACGGCCGTGCGGCAGCAGACATTCACACCATTGAACCAGAGGAGGAACAACCATGAGCGAAGAACAACAAACATACGATGAAGCCGTGCAACGATTGGAGGCTATTGTCACCCAACTTGAACGGGGTGGCAAAAACCTTGACGAAACGCTTGCGATGTTTGAGGAAGGGACGACCTTGCTCAAGCGATGCCAACAAGAATTAGCAGAAGCCGAAGGTCGACTTGCTGAATTGCGTTTGGATGAAGCCGAAGCATTGGTCAAGGACGAAGACTGAGGGTCTACCATGTCGAGGAAGCACGCTGCACTTCAACGCCGAGTGGCGAGAGTGTTGGGTGGATGGAAAGACCCGCATCACGACCGCCCCTATCCCGAATCGGAGATCGTACAGCAGGTCAGCATCGCAGAAGATGGAGAAGTCAACCTCAGCGTGAAACCTGCGCGCCCTCATTGCCCCTGCTGCCTCATGGACTTGGACGCACTTCGTCTCCGTCTATCAGAAGTCAAAGGAGTCACCTTTGTGCAGGTCAACGTCGAAGGCATCCCTGGTGCACCACGATGGACACGAGCGCTCAACCGTTGAGTTCTGCCCGTGCATGAACGCGCTTGAGCACAACGAAGGCCGGAAGTGACCACCCGAGGACAGAAGCGAACCAGGCAAGAAGCGAACCGACGACCATACCGTAGGCGGGCAGCGACCACATCGCTATGTTGGCGTAGACGGCCACGCTCACTCCACCCAACATCATCGGACCCGCTGCACCTTGTGGAACAGTTGGACCTTGAGCGAGCCAAAGCGCAACCATGCTGGTGAGGAAAATCGCAGGGAACACACTGGCTAAACCAGCCAGCAAGGGAAAGCCCAAACCGGACAGCCAAACCGCAATTCCAATGGCAATTGCCGCCATTGTACCTCGAGAGACCAGCACCGTTTTGGAAACCGATTTGCTCCCCTTGGGCGTTGGCTGAGGGCGCCAGTTGAAGGCTACGGCGATGAGGACCAAAAGTATCAGTCCGAATGCAGCAAGTTCCTGTTCCGTCAGGAGAGTCCCGGCGACGGTATTGTTCATGAGAAGCCACACCATTGCACCCAATATCCCCCAAAGTGCGAGGGCCCCAGTGGAAGTCAAGAAAAGGGGGTGTGCGGTGTTGGAGAACCATCGAGGAAGCACCAGCCAGGCACCCAAGAACAGAGTATTGAGCAGCATACCAAGAGGTACAACCGCCATACTGAGTATCAGGTCTTCTTCGCCACCGGCGAGGTACAGGCCAATCCCTGCAGGTACGATGGTAGAAGGGACAGTGCCCAGCAGACCACCAATCAAGCCACCCCATTTCTCGATGGCAACCGTCACGCCTGTTGCTACCAAACCTGCGAAGAGAGCCGACAAAAGAATGGAGGTTAGGACGATGGTGAACCCCCCGTTTGAGCAAGACGGTCGGTTAGACCGGTGAGTTGTCCACCGTTCCAATGAGCACACGCCTCGCCGTTGACATAAAGGACATTGAAAGGAACCATGTCGATGTGTGAAGCCCACGTATTCGCCTCTTTGAACGAGGACCCAAGGTCCGAGCGTATGTTGAGTGTGACAATATCGAGGAGAGGGGAGCCTTCCCACTGCTCAAGTTCATGGTGCCATCGTGTACAATCGTCGCACCCGGGCCGGCCAATAACAAGCAAGGTGATGCGGCCGCCCTGACCGAGAGCCTCGTCCACATGGGTCATCGCCCGAAGGTGCATGCCATCACTCCGAGGTGTGGGCAGTGATGTTCACAACGTCTTGCAGCTCGATGCTTCGTGCACCGCGCCCGCTGGCGTGCTCAGCGGCTTTGATGAGCCGAGAACGCATCCATCCCAGCGTCATCATGCCTCGCATGCTGTTGATGGATTCGATGAAATGCACGGGGTTATTACCTAATTGTGCGTGATTTCGGATGTCGTCTTCCAGGTCTTCAAAGACTTCTGCATACATGTCGAGCAATTCGTCAAGAGCGTCCTTGGTCACCGCCATTCGAGCGACACTGCGAGCGAGAGCGAGCAGTGAAGTTGGCGTGAGCATACCACCACTTTGGCTTGCAACAAAGTCCTGCGCTCCCCCTTCCGGCACGACGACATCATCATGTTCGTCGTCCGAATCCGGCTTGCGCATGTTGAGAAGTGCTCGGTCCAAATGGCGTGGTTTGATGGTTGCTACTCGGTCTCGTTCTGCAGCCTCTGAAGCATTTCGCAAGAGCATTGCCAAATGGGCTTCCGTATGTTCAATACCCGCTTGAACGGCGGCCGAACCTACCGATTCAATGCCTTTGATGCGGTCGATCATCAATTCACGAGTGCGATTGTAATTCAATCGGCTTCGCTTCGGGTCGTCCAACGTTTTTCGCTCAGGGTCTTGACTCAGCGTCTCCTGTTCCATTTGGGGAACCAAACGGTCCAGTTCTTCGCACAACAATTCAACGAGCCGTTCCTTGACGGCACCTGAAAGACGCATCGTTGTGTAATGGGACGATACGGCCGCAATGTGGCTGGCTGAGTAAGGTTTGGCGACCATGCCCTTCGTGGAGGTCCTGCCGTCCTTGAATGATGTGGTTGGGTTTCTTGGACTCACTCGACCAAGCCGTCATCTCGACCAATGACTTGGTTGAATTCCCACGCGTGCAGACATTCGTGACCGCCAATGAAACCACCGGCTTCACGGGAAGGACCGATGAACTCCGAGCCACATAGATGGCAGAAGACATTGACGATGAGTTCGTTGAAGTAGGTACCGTTTGGCGTGACGCGCTTTGGTATGCGCTTTCCAACATCGTTGTGGTCCCAATCTTCTGTTTTCTCGCAAATCTCTTCTTCACTCTGTTCCTGTGTCATGCATCCCACTCCATCAACCAAGGGAGAGCACCGTCCGCGGTTAACGGGCGCATGCCTTCTTCGTCACGCAACCACGTATCCTCTGTGCCAACGCTGCCTTCACCATACACGACCTTCGGTTCAATGGCCATGGTTCCACCCACCGGGAGTGGCCTGTCAAAGCCAGCTGCCACCACGGGTGATTCATCGAGTTGAAGCCCAATTGAATGGCCGAGGAAGCGGCTTTGGTCGGGAGTTGTTCCCATGAGGTGGTCTTTGTAGCCCAATGTTTCTGCCATCAGCAAACCGTCATCCCACGCTTCACTGCAAGGTCGGCCCTGGTCGAGCACGTCGACGACGACTTCCTTCACGGTGACCATGTCGTCAAGCCGCTTTTGCCATGTTTCGTCCAGACGTCCAGCCACGAACATTCGTGTGCAGTCTACCATGTAGCCTCGATGAGCGTGGACGAGGTCGACCAAGACGGGTTCGTTGGCTTTGACCCGGGAGAAGCCCGAGCCCATACCGGACAAGGGATGCGGTCCCGTCCCTCCTACGGCTGAATCAAAGAAGGAGGGAATCCCACCAGCACGTCCAGCCACGATGACGCCACGGTCACATTGCAGTGGATAGCGGCGCATTTGGACGTTGCCACCAAAGCCTTCGCTGCGGCTTACAGCCTCAGCGGCCGCAACCATATCGAGTTCGCTGACCCCCTCGCCTCCAACGGTGAGGACTGCCTCAAACATCCGATATTGCACGGCAGCAGCCGTTTCCATTTGCTCAATTTCCCAAGCGGATTTAATTTCACGCTGCCGATGAATGAGGGCGGTAGCGTCACCTGCCTCACCGAGGGAAGAAAGGGCTGAGGCAAAACGAGCTGTGAATGACCCGGGTGCTTCTCCGAATTGAAGAGCAGGAGCCTTTGTGACGCCCATCGAGCGAAGGGTTTCTGCGAAGGTGGAAAGGCGTGGAAAGGCACGAACATGGTGGGGTGAATCATCGCCGCCTGCCTCCCACTGAGCCCGCTTGAGTGAACGACGAACGAAGGCAACAGGCCCGTCACCGCCAGAATCAGCACTGCCGCCTTCTCCATGTGCTGGAACGAAGAAGGAGCCATCCTGACGACCACCCGTGTAGTAGTACAAATCCACGGGGTGTTGAACCAACACTCCCGGCAAGCCTGCATCCTTCAGCATCGCTCCGAGAAGGGTTTGACGGGCCTCTAATTCGGTGACTGGAACCCGCCAGTCCTCTCCCTCGGGGCCAACGATCTCGTCGGGGGACCAGGCTGTCATGTATTGCAGACGGTTGGCGACTGTTCAAAACCCATTCGCCCGTCAGGATGCCGAGGTTTCAAAAGGACATGAAATCAAAAAGAAGCCAGAGAACTCAGGCCGTAGGAAGAACGGTTATATCGTCAGAATTCTACCGCCCCTCATGGACTACGAAGCATCAACCCTCCTTGAGTTGAAAAAACTCTGCAAGCAGCGGGGCATCAAGATTTCGGGAAGCAAAGATGATGTCGTCATCCGACTGATGGAATACGACGAAATGGCAGCAGGAGGGAGACCCCAGGCACCCGTATTCCAACAAGCTGGGTCACCGGCGCCCATGCACATGCAGGGTTTTCAGCAAATCATGATTCCACAACAGAATTCCATGTACCAAACGCTCGGCACGTTCGTCATCCTTTACTCCCTGGTGCGAATTGGATGGTCGATGTTGTGGACGCTCAACAACGAGCAAATGATCGGTTGGTTGCTTGCCCCGGTAGGCTTTTTCATTGGCATAGGATTCTTGGCGGGTGGAGCATTGATTCATCAGGAATACAAGAATGGAATTCTTTTGACCCTTGCTGTACTGGTTATTTCTGGATTCCTGAGCATCGCCTTCCATGCAGAGACAATGGGTGATATGAATCCTGTGACGCTTGTTTGGGGCGACTCTGCGATGTTTATGACCTCAATTTTGTGCTCATTTACGTGTTTCGCAATCGTCGGACTTCCACTTCTCCTCGGTGATGGAAACATGAAACAAGGATGGCCTCCCTCACTTCAACGTATTTTTGACCGCACGGGGAAAGCAAATGAAAAGCGCCAAGTTGTCTGCGGAAGTTGCAATGAAAAACTAAAGATCCCCTCTGAGTATTCTGGTAATATTCAATGTCCTTCATGCAAGAGTACCATGAAGGTTTGAAACTCTTCTAGCTACCTTGGCAACCTTTCGACACCAAACAAGCCATCTGGAAAGCGTCAGCATCGGGCTTTCGTTTTGCGTGGCGAGGCTCTCTCAACGGCTTTCTTGAAGAAGAAGAATTCGCTTGGAGGAAGAATCTTCTTTAATTCCTCTTCATTGAAATCCTCCATGCGGATTGTGCTTGTTCTTGCCATGGTGGGGAATATCATGCTGGCAGGATGCATTGGGTTTGCTGAAGGTTACGGCTCAATCGAGCCAGGTTACGGTTTAGGGAACTGGGAGATACCTCACTATTTTGAAAAAGATGAGAACAACGAAACGGAAGCAACTCTAACAGAATTGGAACTCAGGTTTTTCCCAGAATCAACCATCAACGCTACCTTCGTTGAATATTGGCTGAACCCGGGGGACGGTTCTGAAATTAAGCGGGTTGACCCCCAAGAAACCTCGGTGATTTCCCATCAATACACGGGTTATGGTGCCTTCATGGCTGAATACGGCGTCGTTGATTCTGAGGGGAATCAAGATGGAATGCCATACACCATTTACGATTGGCCAGCGTTGATTCGTAGCGGTGTGTTTTACTTAAATCAAAGTTCAGTCGATGAATTGGCTGACCTTTACATCGACCCGCCTCACCCAGAATCGGTTGGTTCAGCAGAGAGAATCATCATTCGATCTACCGTGGGTAATTCATGGGCTCTTCCGTTTACGTCAGAACCCACGGACATCACATGGAACTTGATTGACCCAGAGGGGGCGGTCGTCGCCCAGCATACCGAGTCCCTGGACGTTGGCGATGAGTATGAGTGGGAATTTTATTTTGAAGAGCCACAGCGTGGGGCTTGGATGCTTACAATTGACAGTTCAGCGGACGTTAATCTGGACCAATCAACATATTTCCGGATGGGCTATTCTGGATTTGTGTACGACCCTTGAGTTGTTCTCCGTCAAGGCCAACCTTCCTCTGGGATGAGTGTTAGAGTCCGAGGAGAAGGAGAAGCAACATTGAGACAGCGAAGATGGCGTTGACCGTTCGTATTCTGTTCCAGCGGTTCCATGACGTTTCAAAATGAACACGAAAGGTTGCTGCTTCATTCGCTTCCAATTCCTTAAGGTTCATGTTTTGCAGTGAATTATTGAGAGGAATGTTAAATCGGAATGTTGGCACCTGAACGCCGACTAAATACAGAACGGAAGCGGCTGCAAGGAGATAGACCTGCGCACCATCCAGGTTCATGATTCCCAAAGCAGACGTGGCTATTACCGAGAGAATTGAACCGCCCCAGACCAAGATAAAGATCGGTTGATTGTTCTGTATGATTCCATCCATGTGTTTGAATGCTGAAAGATACTCTTTGTCATTCAGTTTCGCGATACCGGGCATCACAACAACTGCGAATCCGAACAACAGCCCCGCTACTAAGGAGCAGGATATAATCGACAAGAAGAGAGCTACATGCAAAGGTTCCATGGTCAAGGCCAAACGAGCGTGTTAACAATTCTTCCTCATGAAATCGTAGGACAGTCGGACCATATCTAAGCAAAGGGACCTTCTGATAACCCGTCCAAGCAGAGGGTACCCATTGCTTACCCG
>QQSD01000067.1:0-5649 GCA_003602485.1 Candidatus Poseidoniales archaeon
AGAAGCCAGTTGTTGAATGACTGAGTAAGGTAGGGCGTGGCGCCAAAGCTCGACATCAGGAACCCGGGAACGAAGGATTCAGCAGTCGTGCCGTAGATTGGACCCATCATGAGGGCGCGCATTGCAGCCGCTGCGTTGGTGTCTACTCCATAGAGGGCGCCAATGGTTGCCTCATCCCAAACCATGGGTGTGCCAGGGGTTGGGGGGCTGGTGGAGAAGTTGAGGGGAGGCGTCATGCCTGACAATTCTCCATAGAGGAAAATTGCGGACCCTGTGCTTGTGGTAAGTCCCAGGGGACCGTAAAGTGCGTTGCCAGACACGGCAGGGTCGAGGGCGATGTTGTCCCGACCTTCAGGAAGGCCCCAGAATCCACCAAGATTGAGGCTGTTCTCAAGATAGCCGCCGTTGAGTGGGTCTTCTGCACCAAAGGTGGTGTTCACGAACAAGGAAGCGGTCATTTCGCCGCTACCGCCCAGCAGCACCATGGGCAAGGAGGTGACATCGGCAAGCCATCCGCCGGCCCACAAGGCCAAGGCGTTGTGTTGTGCCTCAGAGATGCCGAAGGCTTCGTTTGTCTGATTCGTGCTCATGCTCATGAAGTTGGCCACACCATAGGAGGTTCCGTCTTCACTGACAGCGAGAAGCCCCGTCGGGTTGCTGGTGTTGTGTCCAGCGAGGAGGACGTTCAAGGCCATCGAGTTGTCATCAAGGCTGAACCCGAAGTTTGCCATGCGTCGTGTTGCATTGACTGAAGCGGGGTTGCTGGCGAGATATGTGTCATCCGTGCCTCCTGCGTTCAAGAATTGACCGCCAACGCCGAAGCACATGGCGTGGTCTCGGGCGATGGTGGCGTTGATGTCGGTGTCAGCGTAGCCCCAGATGCCGCCACGTTGCATCACGCCGGATGTGTAGGCTGTTGGGTCGCCTGCTGCCGCCATAATGTCGGCCATGACCATGCTGTAGTTTTCTGTGGGGTTGGCATCACAGTGTCCCGCAAATGCCATCACGCCCAGGCTTGATGTCATGGAGACATTCTCTCCGCTAGGCATGGTGGCAGTGTTGAATGCATGCGTGATGTCGCTGAATTCTGTTCCAGAGAAGGTCACTGGCTCGCCCGCCATTTGTTGCGCACCTTGAATCGCTTGCGTGTAATTAACCGAGGTGCCCATGCCACTGAGGTTCATTGCTGCGAAGTACTGGTTGAATAGACTGTAGAAGTATTCTCCAGCAAGAATTGAACCATTTGCTGCATCGCCTGCAACGGATGTGTTGTGAGCAAGCATCATCTCGAGGTCGCTCGCTGCAATACTTGCAGGGATGGTGTTTTCCAAATCATTTGCGATCATACCGGCCGTGAATCCGGCCTTGGTCATGTCCATGATTCCGCCGATTGCCAAGCCAGTTGCACCGATAACTTGAGTTTGGAAGGCAATGTTGAGTTGGCTGACTTCGGTGTCGCAGGGCACGGTTGTGTCTTCGGCGCACTCAAAGGATTTGACGGAGTTATAGGTCAACTCGCCAGCAGTGGCATCGTAACCGGTAATGGTACGTGTGGTGGTGATGTCGTAGGTGACCGGGCCGATCTTCTCGTAGGTCGGGGTTGCACCAGAGGCCATCACATCATTCACGTTGGTGATGGAATACCCGTAGAAGTCTCGTTGGGAGCTTGAAACCGCCCAGTCATCCTCGGCTGTGGTACAATCATCGTCATCGCAGGCGCTCTCTTTTGAGAACTCCTCGAAGTTTTCTATGACCGCATCCGGTACTGCACCCGTTGACATTGGAGCCAAAAGGGCGACGTTCAGGAGTACCATGATGATACCCGCAATCAGCATATTTCTAGAGGAACTAGCATTTTCCATAGCATGTCCTGCCTGCAAGGAGATTATAAGGTTACATCCTACTCTATTGTTTATACCACCTAAACTGGAACTATGGGACACTCGCCATGAAATCCATTGAAGGTCTTACATTGTTCATTTCATGATGCATTCATGTTTCTAACAAGTATAACAATTAAGCGTTGGATTTATATAGGTGATGTGATTATTACACTTTACCTGAGAGGGAAACAACATGAGGGGCAACACAATTCTAATCCGAAATGTGGCCAAACAGCCCCTCTGTAAACGCCGATGATCACGTCACGATCATGAACGGCAATGTAGCGGTTGACACCTTGAGTGCAACCGCTGTCTTGCATCAATTTGGATGGAGGCATGGTGTAGTGGATAGCATCAGGGGCTTCGGATCCTTGGACCCCGGTTCGAATCCGGGTGCCTCTGCCAAATTGAGACAAATGGGGCATGGTGTAATGGAGAGCATGTTGGGTTGCGGACCCCTCGATCTGGGTTCGACTCCCAGTGCCCCAGCCATTCACGAGCACGGCGGTGCGAAAACGCAACATAGGAAGATGAAAACATGAAAAATACAGAATATATACTCAAGAATGCAGCGTGGTTTGTAGAGAATGGCTATCAAAGTCCAGAAGAATTAATTGACCACAATGCTGAATTGGACGTGCCGAAGAACTTCTTTGGCATCTTTGCAGCATACAACCAGCACAATATTGCCCAAGGAACGGCATGGGATACATGGCCTGATTGGGAATTATGCTTGACTTCCATGGATTCAGACTTGCACTTTGAGAATCCAAAAGGAGATTATGAAGAAATTGTGGCTCAAAGGGAACACTGGCTTGCTCTCGCTGAATTCATTCATGAGCACCAATCGATTTCAATGCAGGATTATACCATCACGGTTCAAGGCCAACACGGACAGACCTTTTCGTTCGATTTCTGCCTTGAAATCGAAACATGGGGGGCGGCCGGCACTTACGAAGAGCATAGAGCCTGGCTTGAGAAGAATGCCAAGAAACCCAAACCATGGATGTGGGCCAGGGCTCCCTACAGTTTTGCTGACCAAGTCTCACATTCCTTAGGCCCCTGGTGGATTTGTCCCGACCACGTGCCCGAATACGGGGGGCTGCAAACAAGCCACACTCCGGATAGCAGTTTCTGTTTATCGGGTGCTGGCACGACCTTCCCTGCATCCTTACTTTCAATCATCCACCTCTGCATTGAGGATGTTCACATCTGGAATATTCAGTACAGAGAAGCAGTGAGCACGGCTGAATATATCGCTAAGGTGGAGAAGGAATGGCCTGGAGGAAGGCCCGAGGATTACGAATACCAATGAATCAATCAACGAATAAAAAAGGAGATGAAAAAATGGAACATAAAATAGAATGGAAGAAGCTAATGTTGCTTGTAACGCAGTTTTTTGAACTGCAGAACAAGTTGACTGAATTGAAAATACAAGACTTGAGCGAGTACATCGAGAAATCTTGCTCGTGCCCGGATTGCATCATGAAGATGTTAACTGGAACGCCTCTTGAAGACGATGAGAAAGAGTGGCAAGAGTTTGATGATGAATTCAGGGAGGATTGGGAATGATAGCGAATTGGAAACCCAACCCTATCGCTCCACTGTGGTATCAAAGCGGGAATGATGAGCCTAAAGGTCCGTTTTTCCAAGACCTCAACGTCGACCATGTGAAACAAAGAGGCCCTTCCTGTGTGGCAACAACCCTTTCGATGGTGGCCAATGCAAGGGGTGCGAACACCACTCCAGACGACTTCAAAGAAGTGACAAATTCCCAAGCGCCGCACACGTGGTCACAGGCACTCAAACCCTACGGGATGCAACTTGCGTATTGCAATTCAGACCTCAGGAGGCTGGAGTATTTTATTGACGAATTAATTGAAATGGATGATTTATTCCTCCTTTCATTCTATTCTCAAGACCCTCCCAGTGACCCAACAATCTCTGGGAAGTTGTGTACCGCTCATATCGTAACCTTGCACAGAGACACCATTTACGACACCGCCAAAGATGCAGTCAATGGTGGTGTGATGAACGGGACAGACTACGCCAGACTGGAAAGGCAAACGAAGAGAATCTTCAGGGTCGTTCCGCTCTATCATCCGAGGTGTATCTGATGAGCATGGCAGCACACAGAGCATCATCCAAAAGATTCGGAAGTTGCGTAGCCTATGGGCCCCCGATTGGTATCGGTCTGCCCATTGAAGTGAACCTCGAAAGGCCCCTGGTAGTTGCGCATCCTGCAGCGGCAATGCACTATCACGCCAGTCTTGGTTTGCTCGAGGATGCTGGTCACCCCTTCATCCAGTTCATGGTAGATTGGGGCGATTATAATCCCCTTTACAGCAGTTCTTTTGCTGCTGAAATCGGCATGCAGACCTATCAGAGAATGCCAGATACCTCCTATGGAGACGGTGTCTACAGAAAGGCCTCCTTGTCTCTGCCACACTGGCAAATACATGCGGTTGGGGAAGCCTACAATACGCTCACGAACAGGCCACCCATCGACATTCTCTACGTTGATTGGCTTTCTTGGCTCTCTCCCGAGCCGCTTTTTGACGAAGACAAAGATGAGCCAATACATCCCACTTTTTCCAAGAAAATTGGCTCCATAGTTCACAAGATAAGAGAGGGAGGTTTGGTCATCATGGATCACAAACACAAGCAAATGAGTGGAGGAGAGCATCCCTGGTATGATTTTGGAAACAGTCCATACCTTCACCTCAACGAGCATACCCTTCTCCACAATGAGGGGATGATTGAATGGTTAGCAGCGGATGTTGACGGAGATTATGTGAGTCATTCTGCGACGGTTTTCAAGGTACATCATGGCATTGAAGGAGAATTGGCAATGAAGGATTGGGAGCAGGCAATGCAACCGTGGTTTTGGTCGACCGTACCCGAAATGGCCTTGCAACTTCAGCAGGTTGAAACCCTTCTTGAGATTGGTAAAACGGTTGATTTGCATACCAAGGCTCCAACCTCTGAGGAATGGATGGATTCGTGGATGAGGGCCATGGAGCAACAGGAGCACGGCCTGTCTGGCCCTCCGCTCCCACCTCAACCACCATCTCAGGCGTGGTCGAAGGACGCCTACTCGAGATTCTTGCAGTGGCTCATTCAACACCCCACACTTCTTGCTCCAACGCCACCAACGAGGAGCTACACCTTACTCGGTGAAAATTTCACCTTAGAACTCATCCACGGTGACATCAAGCAACTCGCTCACATGCTCCACACGCCACAATCCGTGCTGGCTCTAAGAGCAGGGTTAAGCCAAGCCGTCATCGGAAGATGCCCGTGGTGGTTGGGCCAAAGTTTGGTACTCCAATCCTCTGCCTCATGGAGTTCCAATCCCGTGAAGAATCTCACGTGGTCGGGCGAGAAGGCCACGCCGATGCTGGCCAAACACATGCTCGAACACGCCAAGTTGCAAACTCAATCGGGGCTCTATCCTTCGGTTAAGAGCATGAAGGTCAACCACGTCGTGACCGTTTCTCACGGGACCGCGTCGCTTGGTGAACTCATGGAAGCCTGCGAGAAGTATCATGCCACGGCCCCCGAGTACTCGCTCTATACGCCGATGAAATTGACCGTCGTATGTCTTGACAACGACGACTACAGCGATATTGAGACGGCGCTGCCGTCCTTCAGATTCCTTCCCGATGACGGTTCATGGGGCGATTAATCTCGCCCGTCGCACGTGAACGAGCGCAAGCGAGTGTCTCGAGGAAGGAATGGTGGAGGAGCAACTATTGCCCACATG
>QQSD01000067.1:5683-9210 GCA_003602485.1 Candidatus Poseidoniales archaeon
AAGCAGAAGAGTCGGTTCGATTCCGGCGGGGGAATATTCAGTACCATTCTTGAGCAGAAACCGGGTTGCTGCCCCATCAGGGGTAAGGTCTTGCCTCGTTAATGACAACCGAAATTGAGGTTTCGGATGCAGGCGGTTGCATGAACGAAATCATTCTCAATTCGAAGAGACGTTTTGCTTCACTTTCGTTGTACGTGGATGTAGTTCTTTGTTCTCTTACCCACTTCATAACGCCCGTAATTTCTTTGTATTCTCCAATTGATGCTTTGAGCGCTGCTTCACGTTGTGCTATGATCCAGCCTTGAACAGCAACCTCTCTCTTGCAATCCAACCAGGCTTGATGTTCTGTTTCAAGGGCTGAAGTTCTTCCCAATTCTGGATTAGAGAGATTCGTAGTGGGTATGTCGGCGGGTAACGGTGCGAGCGCAACAGCTGCTGCCAACGCCGCCTCAAGTGTAGGATCCAATGCTGCGAGGTTACCTCCTCTATTTTGGAAGGTGGCAGTACTCTTCCACTTTGTTAGAAGTTCATGACAAGCATTCTTTTCTTCGTCGGTCAAGGAAGCTAAGAACTGGGTTTTGTCAAGTTTCCAAGCCGTATGTGTCTTCAATTGAAGCGCTAATATTTCTTCAATGCCGTTTGATGTTCCAATCGCTGCACGGAGGTTTGCATCATGAATATCACGTTGTGCTTCTGCGAGAATCTTTGCCTCTCGAGCCCCCCGAAGTTCATCAGAAAGCCTTTGCTCTTCGGTTGTGGGAGCTCTTGCCTCGCCGTTGTCAGGTACTTCGGACCATAATTCATGGCTTGCGCAATGGCCAAGGTATGCAACCTGTTCTTCGATGTGAGTTTCAATGGTCGGGATAACGTCGCTTGCTTCTCGAGTTGAGTCAAGAAGAAACCACTCTCCACGGACACGATCTCCCGAAAAATAGTGATGTAGAAAGGTCTCAAGTTTAGTCATCTCAGGCGAGAAATACCAATTTTTGGTGATAAGGCGTGGGTTTCCAGTCTGGAGGGTTTTGATACGCTTGTTTGGTTCGTTTTTTGATTTTCCAAGCTTCAGATAGTCAGAGGGTACTCCGGCTGTGCGGGTGTCCACATCTCTCAACAAGTAAACGTAGCCTGGGTCTGCCATAACCTCTCTAAGTTATGGCATTTCATAAACGCTCCTTCACCGCTACTCGAGGTTCAAATAGCCAGTCTCAAGATGAAATTTCACGAATTCACCGACGCACAATCGAGGTATGTTGCAGCGTACATCAGCGCATTCGAACACCACGACGGCTGTCGGTAGTGCGCCACATGGAATCTTGGTCACGGAAGCTCTCACCCATGTCGTGGAAGACAAAGGGTGTCATGTTCATTGGCTCGCCCCTTGGGCTACCTCCGCTGGAATTGGCACAGAAGGCAGGAAGAGGAAAGTTTCCTGTTTGCCCGGGTTGGATATCAATCCAAACGTCCTCCTTTACCACAAGATTCTGCTTGCCAGTCCAAGTTTGTTGTTCGACCATGGTTCCTTGAGGAACGACGACACGAACTGCCTGTGAGCCAGGATTGTGCACCTGCATTTGAATGGCATCAGCTTGGTCGTATCCGTTGCCGATAATGGAGCGGATCTCCACTTGGCCTTGGTTTGCAGCGTGGTAGAGGCTGTCTGTGCGAGACTCAAAGGTCATGTTGAGGGCAGCGGGTGAGTAAATGGCAGTGGTATTGTCACGCTGACTTCGAAGATGTGAAAACTGAGCGAGCAGTTGGGCTCCCCCGATGTTTCGGTTGTCATCAACGACCAAGTTTGGGTAGACTCTGCGAGTTTGTGCCATGAATAAGGCCGTACGGTCACCTGAAATATCGCGAATGACGGTTCGTTCTCGGCGGGAGGTATGAGGGTCAATGGTTGTCCCATCGTTGTTTTCAACAGTGACGGTCAAATCTTGGATGCAGCCTTCTACTACGGGCATGCCTTCGCTATCATAGAGAATTTCACGAACGCTCATGGGTGGAACTTGGACGGTGATGGCTTCTGCACTTCGCAGGCGTCCACCGTCAAGTGGCATGCCTCGGGGCAAGGTGATGGTCTGGGGTACGGGCGTCGGGTTCTTTGCTACATATTTTACATTCATAGGATCACTTCCTGTGGGGTTTCAGCTCCTCGGTGGATGAAGAGGCGAAGGTCAGAGCGCTCGTTGTTCTTGACAAAGGCGCAGGCATCGATGAACCGTTGGAGACAATGCTCCCAAGGTTCGGATTCGGGATTGATGTGAGGTTCGTGGTGTCGATGGTCGCGATGGTTGCGCTCTCGCCACTCGTTCGGATTCATGTCTTGCTCTTGGGCGAAGGACTGGCGCACATTGTACGGCAGGTAAAGGCGAATGACACCGTGCCTACCCTGTCGGAATGATGTGAGGTTGCTTGCTGCATCGAGATTCTGGCACACAAATTCTGGGCCCTCACGCAGAGCAGGTTCGTTCCAAACACGCCCGTCGTTGTGCACGTTGTATTCGCCGTCATCCTCCCTGCTTACACTTGGTCTGCAGCGATGCCCGTTGGGAGGGAGAAAGGCATGAATCCATAATTCGTTGTAGACATTGGAAGTGGGGTTTCCAGGTAGAACATTGACAGCAGATTCACGAACGACATCGTTGTCTCGATTGAGTAAGGCGGCACCGTTTGAGGGTACGCGCATGTCGTTGATGAGCTGATGCAGGTTACGTACGAGTTCGTCGTGCTCGTAGACGGTGAGGTGCTGACGCAGCATCCAGTAAGAGATAGTTTGCATGAGTTTGGCGGCTTGCTCACTGTCGAGACCGGCAACAACAGATGGAGTCATCAATTGTTTGAGGTGAGCGACCAGCACGCCTTCAGGAGTTTCTCTTCGAACCTCGATTTCATCCAAGCCAAGACCGAGTTGTTGTCCGAGTTCCTGAGCATCTCGCTTGAGCCTACGCGCATCTTCTTCAAGGGTGGAGACACGTTGAGGTTCCGGAGTTTGATTGGCAGGGACATAGACGGAAAGAGCGCCCTCATCGCTTCGCAAGTATGCACTGCGCTGGTCGATCAATTGTCGTGCGAGTCTGCTGTACTTTCCTCGTCCTGCGTAAATTTCTGTTCCGTTCTTATCATACAATATTGCCATCTTTTTTCACCGTGGAATTATAGTAATCCCGCGACGGTATATAAAGAATCTAAAATAATCAAAACAAGTTGATCGACTAAAGCCGTTATTTAGAGGACAATTCACTTAGAGAGTTACCTGTTTTACAATTTCTCTTGAGGTGTTAGTTGGTGTAGTTTGAGTGATTGAGAATTTGTATGTCTCTCCCATTTTGATTTTCTCTTTGATGTGGAGATTAATCATTCCACTCGAAACTTCATGTATTGTGTCACATGCATACTGTCCATTGACGTATATGTGTTCCCACCCAGCACCGACTTTCTTGTAGATGTTCAACTTACCTTTTTTATCGGTAAGGTCAGCCTGTGTGAATCGTATTCCAAAATCAATCTTCGTGGGTGCTGCCACAGGT
>QQSD01000068.1 GCA_003602485.1 Candidatus Poseidoniales archaeon
GCCGTCCATTCAAGCACCTCGATCAGTTCCTGAATCATGGCCACATTGAGTGCGTTGAATTTCTCAGGCCGAGCGAGGGTGATACGTGCCTGTGGGCCATCAATGTCCAAACGGATGAGGCTTGTTGAGGGGGGATTGTCCATGTTTGCCATTACTAAAAACTCCAATTGAAAAATTAAAAACTATATTGAAAACTTACATCCTAAAGATGCCGTACCGGTCATCGGGCAAGGGAGCATTTCTCGCAGCAGCAAGGCACAAACCGAGCACGTCTCGCGTGTCTCTCGGGTCAATGATTCCGTCGTCCCAAAGGCGGGCTGTCGAATAATACGGGCTTCCTTCTGTTTCGTACTTGTCAAGGATGGGTTTGCGGAAAGCTTCGAGTTCTTGGCCTTCCAATGGGTCGAGGCCTTCACGGCCCCTCTGATCTTGTTTGACGGTGGTCAGCACATCTGCTGCTTGTGGTCCACCCATCACTGAAATACGACTGTTGGGCCACATGAAAAGGAATCGAGGGTCGTAGGCACGTCCACACATGCCGTAATTCCCTGCACCGTGTGAGCCACCAACGATCACGGTGAATTTTGGAACGTTGACGCAGGAAACTGCTGTAACTAATTTTGCTCCGTCTTTTGCGATGCCACCTGCCTCGTAATCCTTGCCGACCATGAACCCAGTAATGTTTTGCAGGAAAACAAGGGGTATGCCGCGCTGCCCGCACAATTCGACGAAGTGTGCGCCCTTGAGTGAGGACTCTGAAAACAAAATCCCGTTGTTAGCAACGATGCCAACTTTGTGCCCGTGGATGTGAGCGAATCCGCAAATGAGGGTTGTTCCATAGCGGGATTTGAATTCATGAAATCTTGAACCGTCAACGACTCTTGCGATCAATTCACGAACTTCAACCGGTGTGCGATTGTCACTGGGGATAAGGCCGAGTAAATCCTCGATGTCGTGTGCGGGAACTTCTACTTCAGCCATGGCTGCAGGCGCTTTCTGATTCGGGCCAAGGTTCTCGACAACGTTGCGAACCATTCTCAACGCTTCGTCCTCGTCTTCCGCAAAATGGTCTGCAACGCCCGATTGTGCAGTATGCACGTCAGCACCGCCCAAGGCCTCTGCCGTGACTTCTTCACCGGTCGCTGCTTTGACCAATGGTGGGCCGGCAAGGAAAATAGTTCCATTTCCTTTGACGATAATGGATTCATCCGACATGGCGGGCACGTAAGCCCCACCAGCAGTACACGAGCCGAGAACAGCAGCGACTTGTGGAATGCCGTCGCCAGACATACGTGCTTGATTACGGAAGATACGACCAAAATGGCCAATGTCTGGAAAGACCTCATCCTGCATTGGCAAAAAAGCGCCTCCGGAGTCAACCAGGTAAATGCAAGGGAGATGATTCTCATGGGCTACGGTTTGGGCTCGAATGTGTTTCTTGACCGTCAGAGGGTAGTATGAACCACCTTTGACAGTTGCATCGTTCGCCACGAAAAGACACTCTCGGCCGTGAACCATGCCGAGCCCTGTGACAATCCCCGCAGAATGTGCTCGTCCGTCATAGAGTTCGTGAGCAGCGAGCGGTGACAATTCAAGAAAAGCAGTGCCGGGGTCGATGATGCGCTCAATACGTTCGCGAGGCAGGTGTTTTCCACGGGAACGATGACGCTCGACGTATTTTCCACCCCCGCCCTCAGAGGCTTTCTCCAAATGCTCCCTCAAGTTCTCAATCAGGGACAGGTTGTGGGCTTTCCGCTGCGCAAACTCAGGGTCAGCACGATTAACCCTTGTTGGTAATCGGTCCATCTTCAGCCCTCGTCCTGACCCAAGTGATGGTTGCATATAATGGCATTCAAGCCCACCACCGGAGGTCAAAGCCTTCGGTCAAACACCGAGCATCAAACGCCCAATATCTCTCAAGCCCGGAGCAAGTCCAACAATAAGGACGGCCAAAACGATGAGCATCCTGAAATGTTGTTGGCGTTGTTCAACTCGCATTTGAACGAAAAGCCACACGATAAGTCCGACGAGGATGGCTTTGACCAATGCAAAGAGCCAGGCGCCTTCGCCCCAATCAATTCCAAGCATGGTGTTAATATCTCCACCGTACTGAATTACGGCGTTACTAACTGGGTGCTTTTCACCATAGCCGAAGACGTCAATTCCGAGCATGGTCGCAAATCCATCAGCCAGTTGTCCAAAGACCATGCCGAGCACCATCGGGTGGGCGAGGAGGGCTTTGTTGGACAGGAATTCAACCGGGTGAGAAGCCCAGCGTTCTGGCTCATCCTCCCATTGCTTGAGCGTGATGCCATCGGGTAAAACTCCAGCCTTGTAGCCGGTGAGCTTCAACTGCTGGGCATCTTCACGCCCGACCACATACATGGCGTAGCAAATCAAGGCAGGTAAGCCAAGTATGATCCACGCAGGCCAAAGGGTGATTTCGGTAGATACTCGAGCACTTTCTTGCGCCCAAGGGGTTGCGATAAATTGCAACCAGTGGCCTAGGCCAAGAACAAGTGTTGCGCAAGCAAAAGCCAGCATGCCGCGGGTGAGTGCAGGCCATGCCCGTGTTGCAACCAATGACATCCACAAAACCGCCGCAGCCAAAACAAAAGAGGCTAAGGCAAGGTCAAAGGAAGATTCTGAATGAATGTCGTATGCTGGCTGGTAGAGCCAATACCAATGGGCGTACAAGGCAGCGAAAAGACCGCCGAACAGAAGCGTTCGGCGACGCTCTTCAATCCCATCACCTTCACGAGCATCCCATCGCCCGACAAGAGTGTGAGAAAGCAATGCTATTCCAATCAGCCATCCAGCGAGATGAAGGTGAATGAGTGGTGAGATGAACAAGACATCGTTGGAAGAGGAAAAGAAATCAGCGTCTTCAAGGACACGAAGAACGGGTGCAAGGCAAACCCATGCAATGAGTGCCCAGGTCATACGTTCGTCAGTAGGCAACTTCCATTTTCTGAACAATGCCTGCAGAAGAACGACGCAACCGAGCATGCTAAGCGTGTAAATCGCAGTGTTTTGAGGCGTATAGCCGGCGTCGCCTGCTGCCCCAGCATCTTTCAACACGGGGTCCCAAATAATCGGCTTCAACGTTCCAGTCCAAACCGTGTCGTATGCGAGAACAAGGCCAGCAAGACCAACTAAAGCACCGATGAGAGCGGTCCAAATGATGATTTTTTCAACCGGCGTATATTGGTCATCAGGGAGTGCAGGAGCAAAGGCCTTGGGTCCCTGCTCTTCGACATCCATAGAATTGCCTCTCATGTGATTGAAGGTGGCCCCGTTCTATCGTCCTACCGATGAACTGGGTTCATTCTTCTTCTTGAGAAAGACGGGCGATCAAGTCAGCCTTCTTTCCGCCAACTGGCATTCCAGCAGCCTTGAGTCGTTCCTTCAACTCAGCAACTGAGAGCTTGGAGAGGTCTTCGGTTTCATTGCTGTCACCGTCATCGTCTTCATCTTCAATGCCGAAGCCACGGGGTTCGTGGACTTCAATGAATGAAACTTTACCGCACTCAATGGCGTCACGGATGGTTGTAACCAAGCGGAACTTGAGCATAGCAGCATTGGTGTCAAACAACATGGTTTGAGGGAGCACGATGCTGAGGTCGTCGCCCTCAAAGGATACACCAAAGTCACTGTGGCCTGTGTTTGATTCAAGGAGAGCCATAACTTGTTCTTCCTTGCCTTCAACGACCTTAACGACCTTGAAGGAATACTTGAGCTTCTTTCCAGCCATGGGGTGGTTGTAATCGATACGGGCACGGCCAGCAGCGAGGTAGGAGAGCGTACCTTGTCGGTTGTTGATGGTGACTGGTGCACCGATGTACAAGGAATTAGGGTCTTGAACAGCACGAATCAATTTGTCAATGCTAATGGTTTCAATTTGTTCGGAGTCCTTTTCGCCATA
>QQSD01000069.1:0-4647 GCA_003602485.1 Candidatus Poseidoniales archaeon
GGAATGAGGTTTCCTGAACCGACAACACAGACCATGGGGGTGTACTTGCGACCCTCTTGGTGCATTTCATGTTCTTTTGCAACTTCTTCACGGGTTGTTTCGATGAGGTCACCGTTTTCGCCGTTGTACAATTCATAATCAACGTGGACAATTGTTCCTTCTTCCATGTTCTAACCTCCAAGGGGGATGAATCGGCGACCAGCCCCCCCTTGATAATTGCATTGGATAGGATTATTCTTCCTCGGCTTGCTTTCCATTTGCTTTGTTGATGCGCTGTGATGCCTTTTTCGAACCTGTGAGGGTGACTAAAGCCATGCCACCCATCATCATCACCCACCCCAGCCATACCGCATGTGAGTGTGGCAAAACATAGACGGTCACGCGAACCAAATCCACGGCTTCTGCGTTTTCTGACTGAACCGTTTGCATCAGAGCATTGGATTGACTTCCATCAAAAATGAACACGATATCCCCACTCAAGCGAGTCAGGGTATCAACTTCTGAACGCGGTATGCCTTGTTCATCAAAACGAAGCATGCCTGGGCGAACTTCTCCGATCTTTTTGCCTACTTCGTCCTCATTCATTTCATAGACGGTGATATAGACGCCAACAAATCCATCTCCAACATCAAAGCCTTCTGATTCAAGTGTTAGTTCAGTGAACTCATAGCCGATGCCATCGTGAATGATGACCTCATCCTTGACAAGTGACAGCCGATGACTCGCATCACCTCGGTCGACCAGTACGGTGGTTGAGAGATGGCCCAAGAGAAGCAATAACAATCCAAAGTGAACAATATGTGCTCCGAAGGGTATGTGGAGCACCGTCCCTTTACTACGTGCTTTGGTAAGGGTGCGATTCACCTCTCTAGCCATGGGCGCTAAGGCAAGAATGAGGGCAGGTAGTGAGACCCAAATGATGTGACCCCGAGTGAGGCTTCCGGAAATCAGCGTTGAAGCATCCCTGCCGAAACTATCGGCGAAGAAAACGAAGCCAACCGTCGAAATACCAAGGGTAATGCCGATGAGAATGAGGTTGTCTTTGGGGTCGTCGTTTCGTCGGGTGTAAAGGAAAAAACACAAGGCAACACCCGTCATGAAGGGCGCACCATAGAGTTCGTGTGCATCAAAATTTACAGCATCAATGCTCGCAAGGAGAAGGACCCACGTCAACACCAAGTAGAGGCTGACCAAGATGACGCTACCCCACAGTGCAATACGTCGTTGGGTTCTTCCCTCAGCCAAAGAGACAGGGCTCTCCTCATCTTGATTGGGTGCGAGCAACCAAGGAAGAACGTAAAGGAACAAGACAAAGGCCGCTACGGGTAGGCTAAGCAATTCAGACCAGGCTAAGGAAAGGCCCAATACGACTCCCGCGGCAGCCCAGGGCCAAGCATCAAGGGCAGAAGACGCATAATACAGCGGTAAAAAGAGGGAAATGAAGGCAAATGTAATGAAAACATCTTGGCACAAAAGGAAGACTGCAGCGGATGCTAGGAGGTGTATTGGAGCAGGAGAAATGCCGTGGTAACTCCACGCCTGTGTCTCGTTGGACAAGGGGCTGCTCTTGGTTAACGAAGAGAGGCCAAGGGGCACGAAGAGGAGGCCGAGGAACACGGCGTGGGGGATACTGGTCCAAGACCACACGCCTTCGCTGTTGAGAAGAAGCCAGCCAAGAAGGCCTGCTGCGACAGGAATTCCCGTGGCCCAAGCGTGATTCTTTTGCAGTGAACTTCCCGTTCCCTGGCTCTGGAGAACGGCGAACCAACACCCAATCAACGTGAACATCCAGGTGACGTAGACCATGATTTCTGTTGCGGCCGAGTCAGCTTGCAATTGCATCAAGCGACCAAAAACATCGCTGGGAGGTGTACCGCTATCGTTGGTTACGAAGGTATGAATCGACGAAGCCCAAACACCTCCTGCACGGGTGACGGTCGTAGCAAAAATAGACAGGAAAGCCGTTAGCAACGCAGCGCCGATCCAAACCTGATCGCTCACCCTTCCCGGGCGGGTGCGAAGGTGAATCATCGCGACCAATGCGAGCCAGGGCAAGAATGAGCCTGTTTCGACAGGATCCCACGCCCAGTAACCGCCCCAATCCAGTATGAGGTAGGCCCACAAGCCACCCAAGCCGATTCCGAGTGTGGCGGTCAACAAGGCTGGGCGGGCGATGGCAAGCATCCTGTCACTCAAGGCCGTTGTGGCCTGTGTGTATGCGGCGGAGAGGCCAACAGCGCTGAGGTGCAGGCACATCGAATAGGTAAGGAAAATAAGAGGGGGATGAATCACCATGAGGTCTGTTTGGAGCAAAGGATTGAGTCCGTTGCCGAAGAAAAATGCGGGTGTTGGCTTGAAGGGATCTAATGAAAAGGAAATGAGGAGCAAGGCGAGACTCATGCCGTGGGAAAGACGCAAACGGAGTTCGTGAACACCTCGGTCACTTCCCTCTTCACCAGAAAAGGGGCGACGCCACCACCATGAAAGAAGGGCCATCCACCCAAGCCACATGAGCAAGGGGCCTTCTCTGGCAGCCCAGGTCGCTGCAAAGCGGTATTTGAGTGGCAAATCTGCACCACCAAAGGCAGCGACATGCAGGATTGAGGTGTCGTTAGCCATGAAGAGGTAGGCCAACGAGAAGAAAGGCAGAGCGAGTGCGAAGTGGAGGAGGAACGACAATGATGCGGAGGTTTCATGCAACCTCGGCCGAATCATCAATACAATGGTTGCGGCAAGCGCAAGCCAAAGCGTCAGCCCCCACATGACCCTACGGGGGGGTGGCGTCCTTCATGGCCTTTGCTTAATCTGCTGGGGTCAGACGGGCTTACCATCCGAAGAATTTCGCTCTCGAATAGCCAAAGGAGAGCAATACTGGAATCACACGCTTTGTGAACAGGATTGGCTTGCGTACCAAGATGCGTAATCCGATGACCAATTTATCCAAGGGGCTCATGTTGCCTAATTCATTGGGTAGGCAACGAGCCATCGTTGACATTTCATCATCGGTCAGGTTGTAGAGAGCTGTTTTCCCTTTCAGGATTTTATGGTAGGGTGGGAATTGTTTTTTCCATGCACGCTCGTAGGTCATGAGGCGGGACTTGCTGAGGTCGTTTTCAGCCAGTGCTGTTGCGACGGTCTCCGCAGCCTCTCTTCCCGACCACAGGGCGAGATGTGTTCCACCCTCAAAGAGCGGCGAGGTGAATCCGGCTGCATCTCCGACCAAAATGATTCCATCATCAGCGGTTGCCGTCCTAGGTCCAGAAATCGGAATCGTGCCGCCAAAAGGCCGAATTTTGATACCTTCTGGCCGCCATGGTGGGTTTGCAGTAGGTTTGTCTGCCAAATACGTATCTTCGATAAATGATTCAAGGTATTTGATAGCACCTTTTTTGTCTGTTGTTACCAAACCGACATTGGCGCGTCCGCCTTCTTTGGGAATCATCCAAACATAGCCGTGGGGCGAGTATTTCGGCCACAGATAGAAGTCCAAATACCCGTCATTGGGTACGTCCAACATCTCGTACTGGAATCCAGCGATGACCTCAACATCGCCACCCATGTCAAGGAGTTTTGCAGCTGCACCGGCTACGCCTGAAGCATCAATGACGGCACGACATTCGACGGGAAATTCATCACCTCGACCGTCAAGTTTCCAATTGGTAAATTCATTTTCGCTATTGTAAATTCGCTCCATAGATGTCACGCGATGATGAAGCAATAATTCTGCTCCTTTGTCAACGGCCTCGTCGGTCAGCCATCGCTCAAACAGGTGTTTCTCGAGTACGTAACCTTCCTCAGTGAGCAGTTTTTCAGTACCGTCTGGGAAGATGACGCGGATGCCTTTGACATCGAGTGCTTTGACATGATCGGGAATTTCCAAGCCCAGGTTTTGCACTGCTAATTCGGAAAGGCATTCTCCGCAATGGACGGGGGTGCCGACCTCTGGGTCTGCTTCCAATATGAGTGTCGAAAGACCTGCGCGAGCGCTGTGAAGCGCGGCAGAGCCACCGCCCGGGCCAGCTCCGATGACGACAACATCACAGGTACGCATGCTTCTCCTCCAAAACGAAGAGGTGATGGGCAGCACATGAAGAAAACGGTGCTTCGCAACGGAAGAGTCTCTCCAATTCTTGAGTGGGTGTATACGGAGGTTCAAAGCCAAGAAGCCTCACGGGAGTTTGTGGCATGGAAGACCTTGAGCCGTTGGATGCGCCACCTCGAAGGCCGAGGTGAACTCATTCGCATCGCCCGCCCAGTTGACGTGGTTTACGAAGCGGGAGCCATTGCTGACCTCTTGGTAAAAAACGACGGTCCAGCGGTTGTATTTGAGCAGCCGCGACTGGCAGACGGCTCTATTTCTTCCATCCCCCTGGCAATGAATCTCTTTGGCTCTCACGACCGAACATTGCGCGCTCTTGGCGCCCAGCATGAAACCTCAGTGGGTGACAGAATGGTCGCCATGATGAAGCCGGACATTGGAGCCATGGTGAAGCGCCCATGGCTCGCACTCCCGCTCGCAAGAGATGCATTCGCAATGCCCCCGAGAAAAAAGCGGAAGGGGAAGAGCCAGCGTGTGCGCCTACCACTTGACTTAACCAAACTCCCTATTCCAAAGACTTGGCCAATGGATGGTGGGCATTTTGTCAC
>QQSD01000069.1:4765-8530 GCA_003602485.1 Candidatus Poseidoniales archaeon
GCAGACCACGCAGCAGCTCTCGGGCCGAACGCCAAGATGCCCGTTGCTGTTTGTATCGGTGGTCCTCCAGAGCTCATTTTTTCCGCCATATCCCCGCTCCCCGATAATCTGTCTGAATATCAATTTGCAGGCATCCTCGGGCGCTCATCCCTCCGCATTACCAAGGCATTGACTCAAGACCTCATGGTGCCAGCAGAGGCAGACATTATCATCGAAGGATATTGTGTTCCCGGAGAAACTCGTACAGAAGGGCCATTCGGTGACCACTTTGGGTTCTACTCCCTCACAGGCCAGTATCCAGTACTCCACGTAACTGCCATCACCTGCAGAAAAGATGCGGTGCTACCTGCCACCATCGTAGGATTGCCTCCGATGGAAGACGGGTATCTCGGTGAGGCGATTGGACGACAATTTTCACCTGTGCTACAGTTCCAGCATCGAGACGTTCGCTCTGTTCATTTGCCGCTTGAAACAGGATTCCACAACCTTGCCATCGCTGCCTCAAAACAGAGGTATCCTCGCCAGGCAAGAAAGACCGGGATTGGCTTGTTGGGGGCAGGCCAAATGATGTTCCTCAAGATTATGGCGGTGGTTGACGAAACCGCAGACACAAAAGATTTGGAGCAATTCCTTGACGCACTCAACGACAAAGTGCACATTCCCACCGACATCATCGTGCTGGAAGGAATGGTCGCTGATTCGCTGGAGGCTGCAAGCCCGTACGAGAATGTGCACTCAAAGCTACTCATCGACGCAACCACGCTGGCAGATGCAGACCCAAGAAGCCAACACGATCCGCTTGAGGGTTCGTTTCGCATGGAAGTGCCGGCCTGGCGTCAAGGGCTTGAAGCACCACCACGTTTTGACAATCTTGCAGCAGTTGAAGCGCTGGACAATGTTGTCCAAGCCCGCATGCTGCGAGACAGTATGCTCGTCGTCACAACACATGTCAAAGGAACTCCTGCGCCTCTAACCGGCTCTTCGAAATCGGATGATGAATCAGAACACCAACGCAGAGAAAGAATAATTCAATTGAGAAATTTAATTTGGCAATTGGAAGGTTCAGAAAACCTTCGTTGGTTATTCATTACCAATGACGACCTTGACCTGCACGGCCCGAAAGCACGCCGCCGCCTTCTATGGCAACTTCCTTCACGCTTCGATGTCGGTAGGGGGCTCACATTTGACGAAACCAAGGAACGTCTCTGCTGGGACGCAACCACGCCCATTCCTTCTCAGGTTCACGGGGTACGCCGCTGGCCAGCAATCACACTGCACGAGGAAGAAACGTTGGCGAAGGTGGCCCAACATCCTGAATTAACTAAATACAAATGGCCGCCCCATCTTTCGTTTGAGGGGCCTCAATAATGGATGTCAAGGGGATACTTTCCTTCATCAAAGTGGAGCACACGTTGTTCTCGCTCCCCTTCGTCTTGGTAGGGTATTTCATTGCTCTTGAGCAGTTTGACCTGAGCCCTGGAATTGACTTGCTTTGGATTCTCCTTGCTGCTGTTGGAGCTCGTGGCCTGGCCATGGCACTCAATCGCATCATCGACCGAGACATTGATGCTGCAAATCCTCGGACTCAGGGGCGTCACCTTGCCTCAGGTTCCATGTCGTTGCAAACAGCTTGGACGCTGGCAGGTGTCTTTCTGTTGATGTTACTGATCAGCGCTGGATTGCTCAATGAAGTAGCTTTGTTGATGGCTTGGCTTCCCGTTCTGGCCTTCGTCATTTATCCCTACATGAAGCGATTTACTTGGCTCTGTCATTTCTGGCTAGGCCTATGTCTCGGATTGGCCCCTGCTGGCGCATGGGCGGCCATGGCCGCTGACGTTCACGGTTGGGCGGCCATCACGGGACAGTTCGCAAACGGTACAGACTTCTTGTGGGCTCCAACCATCCTTCCTATCTCCATTGGTGTTGCGTTGTGGATCGCCGCTTTTGACATCAATTATGCTCGAATGGACGTGGAGAGCGACCGTGAGCAAGGTATCCATTCCTTTCCCTCTTCCTTTGGCGATGCAGCCACAACGCGAACGACCGTCCAGCTCACGCTTCTATGGTTTGCTTGCTTTGCCATCTCAGACCCCATGGATGGCGTTTGGTTTCTCGGGGCTGCTCTGTTGATGGCGCTCGCCAACGTGGCCGTTGTCTTGCGCATGAATCGTTTTGGAGATTTTCAAACCGTGCTGTTTCGTGTCTCCATGCTAACCGGCTGGGTCCTTCTCGCCTCATTACTTGGCGGATACGCTGTTGAACCGGTCGCTAGTTGACGCTTTTTTTCCCTTCTGGGCATTGGCTCGAAAACGGTTAGGATGAGACAAATTGGTACCTTGGTGACGATGGGAATCACTGGAATTCAACTGAGGGTGGATACAAAATGTGGAAAAAGTCGTGAGGGTAAACTCCTCCAAAGGCATTGTGAAGGTTCTTGAGCCGACTCGCGAAGCACTGTCCATGAACCCCATTGTAGCATCATTGCTTGAGTTTAACCAAGCCTTTGAAATTCCGAAACTCGACGCTCCAGGCCTCGGTCCAGACGAATTGATTGAACTGCGAATTAAACTCCTGCGTGAAGAAGTCGAAGAGTACGCTGAAGCAGCTCGGGCAGGTGACATGGTCGAAATCCTTGATGCACTGGCCGATATCGGCTATATTCTCGCTGGGACTATCATCAATCACGGTATGCAACAGATCTACGACGATGCCTTCAACGAAGTTCATCGCTCAAACATGGCGAAACTCGTTGACGGTAAGGTTCTGCGAAGAGAAGACGGTAAGGTCATGAAGCCGGAAGGTTGGCAGCCTCCACATCTTGCACAATTCCTCGAAGAGTAAGATTTGCAACTTCACATGGTTTCATGAACGATGAGCCACTCCCTGTGCCATGAGCCGTCCCGTCGCTTTGGTCACTGGCGGGGGTCGCGGTATCGGTGCTGCGATTTCAGACCGTTTGGCCGCTGACGGCTATGATGTACTCTTGACCTATAATCTGTCATCAAAACCGGCTGAAATGATTGTTGATGCCATTCGTGAACGGGGGGACGATGCCCTTGCAGTCAAGGTAGACTGTTCAGATGAAGGCGAAGTAGGCCTGCTTGCTCGCCACCCCTGGATGGCAAGAGGTATCGACGTGCTGATTCTCAATCACGGCATCTACAACCGTGTTCAAAGTCACAAGATGACGATGGACGACCTTACAGAGACGATGAAAACAAATTTCGAGGGTGCAGTCTCCGTGTGGAGTGCCGTACAGCCCTATCTGACTCAGGGAGCACGAATGGTCGTTGTTGGGTCTCAATTGAGCATCCGTGGCTCACCTCACGGCGCTGATTACGCTGCATCAAAAGCCGCTCTATCGGCTTGGGCTCGTTCTCTTGCGCAATCTCTCGGTCCCGAAGGCAAGCGGGTGAACATCCTCGCTCCCGGATATGTTGACACCGATTTATTGTCGGGTGATTCGCCAGAAAAGCGTACCCAACGGGAACAAGATGTCCCCCTTCAAAGGGTTGGCTCGCCTGAGGAAATGGCCTCGACGGTATCATTCCTCGTAAGTCCTGATTCATCGTACATCACGGGGGCGATTCTCCACGTGAACGGGGGACTTTATCTCCCCTAAGGCCACAATTCCGGTGAGTCTATGGTTGAAGAATGGGATGATGAGGGTTCATTTGAGCAACGGGCAAATGCCATTCCTGCGGACGTTGATTTGAACCAGCGAGATCCGTTCGACCTTTCAAAAGCGCTCGAAGGTGCTGCATT
>QQSD01000007.1 GCA_003602485.1 Candidatus Poseidoniales archaeon
GAATTCAACGTTGACTGAATGAAGCAAGGAGGGATGAGTATGGCTGCCGTTACCGTTATCAAATTGACTGGTCAAAACCACAAAGATATTGATACCGTCGCTGGCCAAATCAAGACCATCTGTGACACAGGTGGTATCACCCTTCGTGGCCCAATTCCGCTACCAACCCGTCATTTGGTTGTCCCTGTTCGCAAGGCACCAGACGGCGAAGGCAGTGAGACCTATGACCACTGGGAACTTCGAATCCACAAGCGCCTTCTTGAGATGGACATCTCAACTGGAAAGGATGAGAATGCACTTCGTCTTGTGACCAAGATCCCCATTCCTGACACAGTGAGTATTGAAATCTCAATGCGCACGGTCAACTGAAGAACAACATATGTTGTTGAAGCGTATCAACGCTTTTCACTCAAAGTTCAGCACGTTCAGCGACGCCTACGTCAACCAACCAAGCAGCTGTTTCCTCGTCGAGGAAGTGAATGTCTCCAGCCTCAAGGCTGAGTTCTTCTCCTTGGTCGTCAATGATTGGTTCGTCAAGTGTTTCCAAGATTCGTACCCGTACGTTCTCCTGACGCCCCTCAGAACCTGAATCGGCTGGAGTGGTGGAGGTGGCGGGGGGGGCTTCCTCTTGCTCATCATGAAGGGGCAAAGGAGGTTCGTCACTGATCTGCTCGATCGGTTTGGTTGATGGGGCTAATTCCATTGCTGCACCGTGTTTTGAAGTTGCAGATTGCTGTACTTCAGCGGGGAACTCTTCCTTTGGTTCTTGAATGTCAGCCATCAGGTAAGCCTCTTCATCGGCCCAATCTGGTTCTGTAAGAATACGCTCTTCTTCGTCATCATGCGTGTCTTGAAGTTGTGGCAACTCATCTTCAAAGGCCAAATCTGGCGGTGGTCGCGCTGACAAACGTTCGCCTTCGGCCATGTAATCGTCGAGTTGCATGGTACCGGGTGCATAGGCAGAGGTGGGCCCACGAAGTTCGCTGAGAATTCCCTGCTGCATCCCTTGCCAGTCAATTTCTTTCTTGAATCGGTCAACATTCAGCTGAAGTGCGTGATAGAAGGCCTTCTCGGCGGGGTCGTGTCGTTGCCACTCGAGTGAGGGCAATTCCTGCACCAGACCGGGCAGGCCTCCGCTTCGTAGTGACTGACTTGCAGCGTGTTGCATCATCGCCACCATTCTCTTTCTGGCAAGTTCCGATGCAATGCGGCGAATGTTGGTTTGTCGCTTCTGCAAATTCTGTAAGCGCATGTCAATGGAACCTTTCCTAACCATGTCTTGAATCTCTAAGTCAAGTTTTGAGAGCAAGGCTCGAACCATTTCCCAGAAGTCTTGCCGCGGGAGAGGAATCGGGACATGTCGCGGGAGTTGCTGACGATGCGTCGTGAACAATTGCTCTTCAATCTCTTGCGCTTGAGCGCTATCGAGATTCCGAACAGATGTCATTATCGGGTCGTGGAGGTGACGGGATTTGAACCCTCTTCCTCACCCTCAAGCCTGACCACTTCTCTGACGCAGTAGAGACATCCCTTCATATCCAATTACTGCACCTCGCAGAGCGAGGTGTAACAAGCATGACACGCCATGACTCACTGATGTTGCTCCACGGAGGGGCGATTCGTGCAGTTTTCATGTGCCTCTTGATGATCATGGTTCCAACAACACCACTCCTCTCAAACGACCATCAACCCCTTCCATCCCAATCGTCAACGCGCGTTTTTGCTCCAAATGTCAATCAAACAGCTGTAAATATCACTGATTCCGGGATGCTTTCGATTCCGTACAACCGGTCCTTTACTGAGGGCGGAATTGATGTCGCCCCGCGCTGGTCTGCAAGCCCCGACGCCTCAGCACAGTTCGGAATGGAAACAAATTCAGGTTGGAACGGCCAGCACAACGGCACGCAAGGAATTGGTCACGGTGGTCAATTGAGTCTGGCAACCTCCTCCTCGTTAACCACGGTGACCGATTTTGAATCGCTGGTTCAAACCCCGATAGGATGGCGTGGAACGGGTCCGGACCACCCCGTTTGGAACATTGCGCAACCCAACGGAAGTGCAGCAGCAAACGGAACGCCTCCGCAGGCTACTGACGGCCAACATGTCTTGGCCACCCAAGGCCGTGGTGGACTTGGTGCGAGTATGAATGGGTGTCTTATCTCTCCAGTATGGGATGTGCCTGATTTCATCGGTCAGTTCAATCTCTCATTTGACCAATGGATATCGCTTCAGGATGACGATGCAGCATGGGTTGAGATACGTGTTCTTGGGGGCCAATGGACCTCCATTCTTCCTGATACGGGCTATACCAACGTTACAGGTACCTCTGGAGCACCGGTACAAACATGGGCGGGTGCAACTGATGCATGGAGGTCTGTTCAATTTTCACTTGACGACCAGCTGCAAGTTACAGGTTCAACCTTTGAACTTAGATTTTGTTTCCAAACATCTTCCACTTCAGGGCATCGGCATGGATGGTATATCGATAACCTGAGCCTCACCAATCAGGGTGACCTTCCCGGAGCTTGGTTCCACGGCAACATGAATGGGAATTATGCAAATAATGCTCAAGGTATTCTGTACCTTCATTCTGATCTTTCGGGTTATTCAGGGACGCTTGATGTTGAAATTTGGGCCAACTGGGACCTAGAAGGTAGTTATGCGGACAATCTTCTCACTTCGGTAAGTGTTGACAACGGAAGCACCTGGCGCCTTATTTCTGGCATCCCTGGGCTTCCAGGAAACGGATTCAACTGGCAGGGTACCTATTACGGGGATGAATCATTGGGCTGGGTACCTGTTCTCTATTCACTTCCAGCAAGTCTAGCATCGCACCAAAATGCTTCAACAGCGTTGTTCCGTTTCACCCTCAATACCAATCAACAAACGGGTTATGGCGGCTATGGCTCCTCTGGGTGGGAAGGTATAGCCATCGATGATATCACGCTTCATCACCGTCACGGAACGGCTCAAGCCGAACAGATGACGCTCGCTAATTTCTCACAACAGCCTGACGGTACTTGGGGCCACGTAAGCGGATGGAAGGGACCCAATTCTACCTACGCTAATGAATGGAATTGGACCACTGAATTTGGTCGTAACGGGCCCACCAACACCTCCGAATCGTTTGAACAATCATTGACCAGCCCTGCAGGATGGTCCATTGGAGGAACGGGGTCCCAAGCGTGGGAGATTGGTCAACTTGGTAACACCTCAGGTTATGGGCCGGGCGTCTTCCATTCTGGTGACCAAGGAGCAGCGCTCAATCTCACGACGCGGTATACGAACAACATCTACACCCATCTCACGACGCCTGAATATACGATTCCATTGAATGCGACATCACGTTTGTCATTCCGCTCGTGGATTTGTGCAGAAGCGAATTGGGATGGCGGTGGAGTTTCTATGTCGACCGATGGTGGAGATAGCTGGTGGCTCTTACCCGCAGAAACCCAACAATTCCACGACCAAATCTCAACGGTTAACGTAAATTCTCCCTTCTTCAATGAAGGGATTATCGACGGTTCTAACGTCCAAGGCGGTTGTGGAGCAAGCAATGCTCGTCCCTATGCACTCAAGACATATGATGTATCAAATCTCTCAGGTATGACGGTTCGAGCCCGCTTTTCCTTCTTCTCCGACACCTATGTTGAGGCAGATGGCTGGTACATTGATGATGCTGGCATCGAAGTTGATATCTTTGAGCCACAAGGAGAGTGGGTCTCTTCGATGGTTTCTCCCGATCCAATGTTTGGCTACGGCTGGGTTGACGGTTGGTACGAGCAACCTGAAGGAACAACACTCGAACTTGATGTCTTAGATTCCAACCTTGAGCCAATTATCGGGCATCAAAATCTTTCACTCCCAGCCTACCTTGCTATCGACCCCAATGAGCACCCTAACCTACATTTACGCGTTCGTATGAGCACCAGCGACACCTACGTGACCCCTCTCATCCACAGTTTGAGTGTGGGGCGAACGCACTATTTTGATGCTGAACATCTTCGTGACTACAGTGATGTCATCAACGTTTCAACTGTTGACAAGAAAGGTCATCTTGTCATCTCGGGACCTTTTGATATCGAAGTGCCTTCAATGAATTTTTGTCCACACGACGGTTTCAGAATCGTTTCCTACGGTGACAACCTCACATGGATGACAACCAATGCACAACTCTTCACTTCGTACAACGAAGTTCGCCCGTCGATGACCCTGATGAATTATTCCTTGCTCGCCAAGCCAGAACTTTCTCGACCTCTCTCCATCCAAGCGCAGGGTGGAGAAATATTTGAGCGTGGGAAAATTAGTTTGGATTGCTTCAAACCCACTGATTCTCCCGAGGTACGTCTCGGCTGGAACAATCTCTCCGTCTTTGAGTGGCCAGTGGGTTCGATGAGTCCGACGTTCGGCCTCAACCAAAACTGGGCAGATGTGGATTATAACGGAACAATCTCAAGTTGGGATTCAGACGCGCCTGCATTGCTTTACACCCTTGTCAATGAATCTCTTCGGTTCAATTACACCACGCTCAGCAAAGGCCAACCCTCCAGCCAAACAAAGGGTCCAACCTTTGCACTTCTCGTATCAAACGCCAGCTCCCCCTCTGAACTCACCGTCAACGGAGTGACGTACCCCGTAGAAGATGGGTCACGAGTTATCCACCACCAAAGCCCACAGGCTTGCCCGCAGGCGACCATGCGCTCGACCTTTTTCTCGAACATGACCTTGTACGCTTGTACCATTGAAGTGGAACTTTTGGGTTCTGGCGATGTGAAAGTCATGAACCTTCAACACCTTCCAACAGACCAAGTCATTGAGGTTGCGATGAGCGCAAGTGTCCTCAATCAAGCCAAAGGAGCCTCATCAGGTCAAGACGTCAGGGCAACTCTTGACATTCCGCTTCATGTTTCTACGGCCTCAGGAGGAGTCAAAGTTGACCTATGGGCACATTCCGCTCCATTGATGACCGAGACGATTGCAACACCATCTCACACGCGCTGGCTACCCGAAGAAAGCGTCACCTTCGTCTCAAATCATCAACGGCTGAACCCGTTGGATTCAACAGAGGACGCCCCTGACATTTCGAGTATTGAATTGTGGTTGTCGAGGTCGTTGAGCACAGATGATGCTATGATTCAACTCAAGGTTGACAGATTGGACACCACGCCTCGGTTTGTTCAAATGAAAGGGTCAGGCTTGGCCGCTTTGAATGCCAATGCATCGTCCGTATCTTGCAACCTAAATACCTGCACGGTAACGTGGTCACTCACAAGCACCTGGTTGCTCGATGACGTTGACGACCTCCACATTTTGGCGCAGGCAACCGATGCCGAAGGCTTGGTGGCAGGGCCGACATCTTTTGTCTCAAAGACGGCCTTTAATGAAGTAGAAAACGACATGGAAGTTATTGGTTTCAAGGTCACGGATGAATTGAACCGCCGCCTTGACGATTGGTCCAATCCAATGTGGCCTTTCCATTTGTCATCAGGGCAAGAGATGACTGCCGAGGGGCGTGTTCGCATCGAAGGTATTCCGGGTCAATGGGTCGAAGCAGGCCAAGCCGAAGTCACCGTCACGATGCGAGCCGTACCTCCCAAGAACCTCTCCGGAGGTGAAGATGAATGGTCCAGTGAACCGGTCAATTGGTCTCAACATTGGGCGGTTGATGTTGATGCAGACGGTCGTTTTACGGTTGATATCACCACTCCTGACACGGAAGAGGTCATGGCCAGCGATACATGGCTGGAACTGCGGCCAAGTATTTCACGTCGTGCTGAGGTCGGAGTGAATGCATCAACAAGCGATGACAGGACAGTCATCCTTTCCCCCGTACGTCTTCTTTACGATACCATTCAGCCAACGGCGGGCTCGCTTCGGATTCTCGACTCTGGACGAGAAGTCCCCGCTGACAACCATATCTGGATGGTTGGTCAAGACATTCCACTTCGTCTTCAATTGAGCGACCCGGAAGGCCTTGCTCACCCACTCGAAGTCTGGACTTGGCTGGAGGAACGAGATGATGTGGATCAAGACGGGCAGATGGATGATGAAGAATATAGGATGGAAACAGTGAGTGTGAACGTCGGTGTTACACAGGCTGAAGTTGACCTTCCACTGCTATCTTGGTCAAGTGTCACGTCTTCTACATCTGAACAAGGACGAGCCAGTATTGTCGTACGAGGGCAAGATTTAGCTGGTAATCCTTTGGAGGGTGGTGGTGAGTTTGGAGAAGAAACAGATTTGGCCACGATTTTGGTTCAACCAAGATATGACACCCTTGTAGACAGTGAACTGATTCAGTTTGACCGAGTCAATGAAACCCTTCTTGCTGGGAAGAATCACAGTTTTTCACTGACACTTTCAGATGCTAACGGCTTGGAGTCCCTTGATGAATTACGCCTCGCGCTTCTTGGCCGTTCCAATGAATCGAGTTGTTATATTCACTATGAACCACGATTTGCAGTCACGACGTATGACGAGGCTTGTTTCATCGGTTCTCCGGACATTCAAATCGTGAAACGGGATTTAGCCACGATATACGACATCACCTTCGTGTTCCGATTGGATTGGAATGCTAGTTGGGGCTTTGCCTCCGACGGCGGTATTCCTTCATTCAACGTGATTGATGAAGGACAAGACCTTGGGTTGGGGCTCTTCCAACTTTCATCGTTCGAATGGCAACCGAAGACCGACCTTGAGATGCGTTGGATTGACGTTGAAGATACGATGGCGCCCTTCGGACAAACCAACGGTTCAGCATACTGGTTCCACCGCAATGACATCGTCCGCCACTCCGTTGGCCTCTATCATAACAATACTCAGTATCTCGTTCAGGACCTGCCTCCGAATGCTTCGTTGGAATGGTCGCTCAATGATGGAGAACGACGCAGCACAGGAGAAGTGTCCCTTTCAGCAACGGGTCTCATGGAGTTTGACATCATGATGAATGAGAATGTGATGTACTATGATTACGGTGCATTGGAAGTCAAGCTTTTGGGCAATGAATCCTATCATGCCAATCCTATTTCTTACCAAATCGTTCTCGATGACATCGCACCCCGCTTAGCAATCTCTCCCGAAGGGTTACTCTATGGAAATAACATTCTTTCAGGGTCAGTCACTCCTGCTTCCAACAGTTTGGATGAAGTTGAAGTTACGGTGATTGTCAACGACGACACACATCTACCTCCCGGCCCCATTGAGATGCATTTTGTGTTTTATCGAATGGGTCAACCCGTCGCCGGTACCGAAGGCATAACCTCACTCGACTTCACCGATCATCTAAGTCCGTACACGGTCTATTCGAGTAAGGTAGATTTTGGTGTTGAGCAATCTCAACTCACTCAGAGTGATCTTCTCGTGGTTTGGTTTGAACTCGTTGACCGTTCAGGACGTGAATTAAGAGGTATTGGGACAGAGGAGAACTCATTCACGATTCCTTTGGTCTGGGTAGCCTTCGAACCAAGTTTTTCCGACCTGTCGGCAGCCCCCTATCGGCCTCAGGTAGGAGACAATGTTTCGGTCTATGCTCGCGTGATCAACGAGGGTATTTTGTCGGGTGAAGCCACAGTGAATCTGCGCGATGACGAGGGAACCCTATTGGCCAGCGATATCGTTGAATTGGAATCAGAGGAGTGGGTCAATTTTGTGTGGTATGTTGAGGCCTGGAAAGCAGGTCGGCTGGGATTGAATGTTGAGATTGTCAACCACACTCCATCCGTACCAATTCCTCTTGCAGACATCAAGGCGAAAAGTGAGGATTCATCAGCAGCTGAAATGACGCAATTGAGCCTATCTATCCTCTCCTTGGTCATCGCAGCCGCCATTCTCTTTGTCGTTCGTCAACAGCGTCTCCAACGCGAGGAGTCCTACCACCTTGAGAAAATACGAAGAATAGTCCACCAGCGACTCCCCCCTCCCGTTCCTCAGGACCTCCTGCAAAGTCCCGAAGAGCAATAGTCAAGAAGAGATGTCTTCACGCCTCAATCAACAAGCCGGGGTACCCGAGTGGTCAAAGGGGGTGGATTCAAGCTCCTCTGCATAATGCTTCGCAGGTTCGAATCCTGCCCCCGGCATCTCTCAGTCGGTTGATTTTACATCCACAGAGAACCTGCATGAAGGGAATGAATTCAAACATCCTGAATCTTGCTTTACGGCTCCCACTTGTAGATGCTCTCCTGCTCTCTTTCGCGCTTTGGAGGGCATTCTGTTAAAATGTTAAACGGAAACCAGCAACTAATGGGCGCAGATTACGATATCAAGGATTTGGACCACGGGCTTTTCCAATTCTCTCCTCCAACAGGGAAACACATGATTGGTTATGGCATTGCAATAGTCTTGTTCATCGTGGGTTTTTTGACCTACTCCACGAGCCTCACCATTCCAGACGTGCCACGAGTAGACGAAGCGGAAGTGTATTCTGAATTACAAGAACCCGACGTCTATGATTACCAACCGGTTCAAGCAGGCTATGATGCCGAAGAATACAACCAAAGAGCAGCCTTCATTCTTGTTAATCTTGAACTTCAACGTGGCCAAATAGCATACGACTCCTGTGAGTATGTCGAAAACGATGATGGAGGGGGGAGTTGGAGTTACTCATTCTCCATGGCAGAGGCTGAACGATTGACCATGGTTGACCGGAGAGGGGAAATAATTTTTCCAGCTTTCTCTCTTGAAAATTCACTCTCTCCTGAGGGTGAATTCTTCAAACCATCTTGTGGAAGCCATTGGAGCCGGTCAATTGATGGTAATGGGCCAGAGAGTGATGAAAATTACATCATGACGGCGTTTTTATTGGTTGAAGAAAGGCCGCTTCGCTATCAACTCCTGTCCGTTCAAGAGGTCTCATCCTTTGGCTACACCGAAGCGCCACCGGAAGTCACTCAACGAGAAGACAGGGGTCGTTTTGCGCTCCTCTTTGTCGGATTCGGAGGTTTGATTTTCATGTACAGCGTTGAACCTTCTCTCAAGCATGATTTGCGGCGCATTCGTCGTTCAAATCGAAGCAACGCCAAGGATATCAGTTCAGGGGTCGGTGTTTTGGGGCATGAGGGGCGGCTTTTCCAACACCTTGGGCCCAATTTTGAAGTTCTTGGAGCTGCAGATTCTCCCAGGCGGAGTGCAGAAACAGACTGGCTCTTTGGCGCACCACAATTGCCAACCTCATACGACCGTGTTTTTGCTGCAGATGGTGACGGGGCGCTGATGAGAGAACACCCGAGTCGCCTTGGGTCGCCTCAACCGGGTACCATTACGCTCTACAGTATCGGTGCGATTATTTTCTCTGGTTCCTTCATATGGCTGGCCGCAGACTTGAGGGCGCGTGATGGTTCATTTTTCCATTCGGTTCTTGGCTGGGGAATGACTGCCTTCGTCACGCTCGTCAATGTGCTTTGGTTTTACTCGGCTTGGAATCAATTTAGATTACAACGCACCATCCATGACTTGCCGACCAGCCCAGTTCGTAGTGTGGCCGTTGGCCAAGCAGAGATTGTCGGACAGGTTCGCCCTTCGATCGCCGGCACACCCGAAGTGACGGTGGGGGGTCGAACCCACCAAGGCCTGGTGCTTTGGCAATGGAAATCCTACCACTACGAATGTACCACCGATAGTGACGGTGATACCAGCTGTTCGTGGAATCACGTCGAAACCAAAAACGGAGGCGTACCCTTCATCGTTCACGATGGAACGGGTGGTATTCTCATCGACCCCATGCTTTGGGAACAAAAGAAAGGCGAGATAGACCGTGGCATGGTAGTTGATGAATGGACGCGAGGTGACTGGAAATGGAAGCTTACCTGCATTGGTGTCGGTGACCCGATCTATCTACTCGGTGATTGTGAACCAAGAAAGAATGACCACCTCGAAGCATGGGGTTCAGACCCAACACTCCCCAACGCTCTGGTGACCATCGTCCCTTCAACCGATACGGGAGAAGGTTCAGTGCTTCACTATGGTACTGAATTGGATGTTTTGGCAAACATGCGCTCAACCTTTGAAATTTTGATCGTCCCGATGCTTGTGTTCCTGTTCGGGATTTTCATGTTCATCAATTATACGCCTTGATTCGAGCACGTTATCTCCCGTGCATTTCACAGGATTGTTGAGATGTTCACGAAGAGAGTGGCATGGCAATGTTGATGTCACAGTGTTTTATGGTAACCGAAGAGTATGTTTGTGGGACCCCAACAGTCAGGAAGAATCCTTTGTAATAACAAACTTAGAATGGTTTGAGTTTGGTGAAGAAGAGGAGGCAAGAGAAAGGGCAAGGGATCTCAGTCGAAAATTAGGGCTCAAATTCAATCTTGAAATCGATGCGAGTGGAGAAATGAATTGGGATGTTATCAATCCCGATGGCAAGTTCATGGTGTATCGACGTTGAGCGGGTCATCTGGTTTTCGTTGACCGCTCCTCAACTGTTTGCTCTTGGGTCTTGTGGACCTTCAGTGCGTTGAATATCCACGCCGTGATTCTCTAGGTATCCAACGCCATTCTCCCCCATGAATCCTCCATCAACAATGACAACACGAGCGATTCCGGCATGGTGGATGAGTTTGGCGCACATCATGCACGGTTCACCGGTGACGATGAGCCATGCCTTGTTGGTGGAGACGCCGTTGGCTGCTGCATTACAAATGAGATTCATTTCAGCATGATGGCATCCAATCTCGACACGAGTTCCAGAGGTGATGCTCATGGTGTCGCGAAGGCATTCTTCGCCACCGCAAAGGCGTCCTCCACCACGTGGGCCGCCATTATAGCCGTCCATGAGGACCACGTTTCGTTCAGGGTCAACCAGCAAGGCGCCAAAGGTACGGCGAGGGCAATTGGATGCCTCGGCTAAGGCGAGGCATTGTTGAATACGAATTGCGAGATGCTTGTCTTTCACAGGCTCACCGTCTTATCTCACTGCGTCGTGTTCTTTGATTGCTTCGCACCGATTTTCATGACTTCAGTCCGTTCAAGCTCGAATGTTTCGATGACATTACCCTGCATGTACAGCGACCCGATTGAAACGACGAAACCCTCAGAGAGCAGCAGGTCTTGACATGCCTCAACGGCTTCTTTTGGGGTCGCATGAAGGGAGATTGAGGTCGTGGTAAGTACCTCAAAGTGACCTTTGAGAACTGAGCGGGCAACTCCGGGATACCGACCTCCCTGCGGCTCGGTAAGGAGAATGGCTTGTGGCGGTTGTTCGCCGCACATGTTCAGCAATGGGGCGAGCATTTCTTCGAGGTCTGACTGCGGTGAGCAACCAAAGATGAGTATCCATTGTTCAGGCAAGATTCCGCGTATTTCCTCGCAGGCACGAGCCATACCACTGCTGTTGTGTGCGCCCTCAAGCAGGAAGGTGAGGCCGTTGTGGGATGATGGCGTCAGATAATGCATCCGTGCAGGCCATTGAAGTTCGTTAACGTCGGGCATGCCTCGCGTTGAGTCGCTCACCAAATATGGCCACACTGCTCTTCCCATTAGCGTTGCTTCTTCGACATAGGTGGATGCCTGCTCAACATCAACCCACGTGATGACCGCAGGGAGGCTTGCTTCACCCAACACCTTACTTCCAGCAACTCCGGCTTCGTTCTCAATGGCAATTACGACTTCTTCCTGTGGCGGCCGGCGTACAATAAGTGGAGCTCCGGGTCGAGCAATAGCTGCTTTTTCCCGAGCGATTTGGGTCAAACTGTCGCCCAAAATCTCGGTATGTTCCAAACTCAGTGAGGTGATAGCACAGACGTCAGCCCTTACGACGCGAGTGGCGTCCAAGCGCCCGCCGAGACCTGTTTCAAGGATGAGGACGTCGATAGCCTGCTCATCAGCGACGGCCATGGCCGTGAGAAAGGTTGCTTCAAAGAAGGTGATGCTGATGTTCTTGGCTTCCGTTGCGTCATAGACTCGTGAAAGAGCGGCATCAAATTGTTCAGAACTCACCGGTATGCCGTCGATTCGAATACGCTCTTCTACGTCGATGAGATGTGGTGAAGAAAACATCAGATGTGGAATATTCACTTGACTGAGTGCAGCGGAAAGAACGGCACAGAGTGTTCCTTTCCCGTTACTACCTGCAACGTGAACCGTGCGATAGTTTGTAGATTGACAATCAAGCGAAGCCAGTGCTTTGGCCGTTTGCTCAAGACCCAGTGCCATACCACGTGTTTTGGTCGACTCCAGCCATGAACGCAAGCGAGCACGGTCCACCATGGTCGTGGCAGGTAAGCGGGCAACATAGCCTCTTTCCTTTCTCTTCTCGTGCTTGAATTGAACGCGAGGCTGATATGAGATGGATGATTGGCATTACCCATGAGCGATGATAGCGACGTGGCGGTTGAGCCTCGCGTCTCCAAGCGCTTCGCGGAAGTTGAGGATGAACTTCGTCGGGAAGACGGCCTCCTTTCACTGATGCAGGACCAATGGAAAGGCATGACAGGTATGGCTGGCATGTTCATCGCTACCATTGCGCTTGCCATGTACATTCGACCCTACTATGATGTGGGTGAACTGCATGCATTTGGGGCCTCAGGGGCGACCCAAGTACGGTACGTTGCCATTGAATTGGTAGCCATCTTTGCATTCACTGCCCTCATCATATTCCTTGCGCGTTGGGGCAAGCAATACATCATCAAATACGGTATGATGGCGGTATTGACCTTAGCCTTGCTTTACAGCACCGTGCCTTTGGCGCACATGTTCGTACTGGATTTCGACACCGAAGCCTATGAGGTCACCGCTACAAATACGCAAGCAGGGGATTTCCTCGGCACCTGGGGAGAAGATGGCTACATTCTCGCCGAGATTATCGAGACCACCGAACAACCGGTTGTCAACATCACCGCATGGGACAGTTCCAATGAATACGCATCACCGGTTTGGTCGAGCGTGCACAATCACTCCATCGCTGACGGGGCGTCGACGGTTCGTATGACTTCAAGTTCCTACGGCTTGACCTTTGCAAGCGGATATTATGCTTGGACGCTTGATTCATCAAACGGTGATGTTACAGAATCTTATGCTTGTTGGGAAAACGACTCAGAAGGCATACCAGTTGCCATTTCAAACATGATCGGAGGGTGTGCATTAGCCGTAACCACCAACGAGGCAATGTACCTGTTCAACCCCTTCGAAGAGGTTGAACGTTTCCGTACCTTTTCAGAAGCACCAGGAGTTCTCGGCTCTGAGGCGCGCTGGCGAACACCCGGGTTCAACCTCGCAGACGGGGTCATCTTGAGCACCTTGTTGACCGACGACCAGTTGGCTTTGGTCACCCCTGCCCATGCTGGCGTTCTTCTGCTTGAGGAAACCTCACAAATTGGTGGTCTTGACAACATCACCGTTCTCTTTGAGCACGCACCGCAATCCGAGGCTACCTTCGCCAGCGCTGATATTGGCGTCTCACCCTTTGAAGAAGACAATGCAACCATGGTTCCTGAGAACCGCCGCATGATCCTCCTTGGCGAAAATAACGGTACCATCACCGGCATCGAATGGGATGGAAGTCAATCCAACGATGAAGCCTTTTCATTGCAAGAACGGATGGTTCTAGAAGGTCTAGTTACTTCAGTGACCTCCGTGAGCATCACTGATTTGGACGAATCGGGTTATACCGATTTGTTGGTTGCTGATGAAGAAGAGGTACACTGGTTGTACACCACTTCACTCGTCAATCGAGCCAGTTTCAGCATTCCAGCAGACAATGTGGCCACCTTCTTTGCTATCGGTGACGATAAAACCCATCTCATCACCGTGTCACAAAGCGATGCTGAAACCGTTCTCCTTCAGTCAGGTGAACTCACCCAATCCATGTTCCCACTCTACGGAATTCAGTTGCTTCTTGCTCCCACCTTGGTCGGACTCTTTGTGACTGCGGTCTTGATGATTCTCCTCTTCGTTCACAGCGAATGGTATGTCGTCAACACCACAGGTGTTCTTCTGGGTTCCGGAGTTTGTGTCATGCTCGGCGTTACCTTTGTACCAGCACTCGCCATGTTGTTCATGATTTTGGCAGCCATTTACGATTTCTGGGCCGTTTACAAATCAAAGCACATGCTCGACTTGGCAGATACCATGATCGGCTTACGCCTACCAATTCTCTTGGTCGCTCCTCAGGGAGCGGATTACTCACTTATTGAGGAAACTGAACAGGCCAAGCGCGCCAATGAAACCATCATTTCAGAGGACAAAAAGGCAAGAACCAAGCCCAAGAAGGCCAAGAAGAACAGCGAAGCGATGTTCATGGGCTTGGGGGATGTCATCTTCCCTGGTATGTTGGTTCTTTCAGCCATGCAGTGGCTCGACCCGTCTGTAGCCTTCCCCATCGCCATGACCACCCTCTTGGGCGGACTGATGGGCTATTTCGCACTCATGACCTATGTCGCTCGTGGCAAGGCACAAGCAGGTCTTCCCCTGTTGAATGGTGGAGCGATTCTTGGCTACATTATTGGCGGTCTCATCTTCTTGGGAACAGGAATCTTTAGTTTCAACATCTCGTGGTGATATGCATGCTTGACATGAATCTCTTCCGTGAACAAGCCGACCTCATCAGGGCTGACCACACCAAGCGGGGTATCCCTCATGATGCCATTGAGCAAGTGATTGAACTCGACCAGTCCTGGCGTAATTTACTTCACGAAACCGACCAGTTGCGTCGTGAAAAGAACGAGGCAGCACGTGGTATCGGCGCAGCTAAGAAGGCGGGTGACCAAGCTGCAGCCGAAGCGATCCTCGCTCAGGTGGCAGACCTTGGCGAACGAATCAGTACCATGGAGTCTCAAACCAATGAAGCAATGGAAACGCGTGACAGACTCCGTATGTCCATTCCCAATATTCTGCACCACGATGTACCTCAAGGCGCTGATGAATCCGGCAACACCGTTCACGCAGTTCACGGTGAAAAACCGAGTTTTTCCTTTGCTCCACGACCTCACAACGACCTGATTGAAATGAACCGTTGGGTTGACCTCAAGCGCGCAGCAAAGATTACCGGCAGCCGATTCTTCTTCCTCAAGGGTGACCTGGCGCGCTTGGAGTTCGCCCTCCAGCAATATGCCGTAGAATTTCTACGCCAGCGAGAATTCACCTTCGTTCAGCCCCCCGTGATGATGAACCGTCAAGCCTACGAGGGTGTGACTGATCTCGCAGATTTTGAAACCGTCATGTACGGCATTGAGCCAGATAAGTACTACATGATTGCAACTTCTGAGCACCCGCTTACTGCCATGTACATGGACGAAACCATCCCCGAAGAGCAAATGCCCCTTCGCATGGTAGGTGTTTCCCAGTGCTTCCGTCGAGAGGTAGGAAGCCACGGTCAATCCGACCTCGGTATTTGGCGCGTTCATCAATTTACCAAGATTGAACAAATCATCATCGCTCGTCCTGAGGATTCATGGGCGCTGCACGAAGAACTTCTCAAGAATTGCATTGACTTGTGGGACAGCCTCGGCATTCACTACGAGGTGGTCAACATCTGCACCGGAGATATGGGCACTGTTGCAGCGAAGAAATACGACCTTGAAGCATGGATTCCAGGAGCCGAGCAATACAAAGAAATCGTTTCGTGTTCAAACTGTACTGACTACCAAGCCAATCGACTGAACATACGTTACGGACAACCTGGCCATCCCAACCAACCCGTTGTTCACACCTTGAATTCAACCGCAGTAGCGACATCCCGAGCGCTCGTGGCCATCATGGAACAATACCAACTTGAAGATGGAAGAGTGGCTGTCCCAGAAGTACTTCAGACATACATGGGTGGGCAAAGCGTCCTTGAACCGTGTGAATGGGGCTGAA
>QQSD01000070.1 GCA_003602485.1 Candidatus Poseidoniales archaeon
CCAAACATCAGGCCCTTGTCTTTGCTCATGCGCAGACTTTCGCCACCTGCTAAAATGAACACGGTCAGCGTCATCTACACCCCTCAATGCATTTCGTCAAGTTGGTCAAGAGCTAATTCTAACTCTTCTAGGAGACTTCGAACACGCTCAAGAAGGGCTTTTCGCTCTCGGCTTGAACGTGCTTCAGGCAACCACTCAAGCAAGCGTCGGACATCGCGGGCATCGCGGTCGACTGTCCATTTCAGAACATTCTCTAGAACGGGGTCTTCAGCTGGGAGAAGTCGTTCCGTCATGTGGGTCACTTTCCTCCGTTCTCAATGAATCCTCCGCATGAAGAATACGGCTTCGTATACGCTCGTACATCTCTCCTCCAGCCGGGGCTGTTCGAACAAGATGTTCGCACGCTCCGATTGAATCCTTACGAAGCGAGAGAAAAAGAACGCAATACTGGTGCCAGTGCTCGCTTTGCTCAGCGGCTGCCAACAACCACTCATCAGTTGGTGCAGAATGTCCTGCTCTCGTAATTTCTTCCGCCACTTCAAGAACGACCATCAACGCCTCCCGTCGTTGGAGGAGATGAATGAAAGCCATCCAAGGGTCTTCGCCCAATTCCTCTGGTGAGAGGTTGGCTAAAAGTAGGCCAGCCATGCTCAAATCCTCACGACCGTGCCGTTTCCAGAGTGCGGGGATCATTTTAGCGAGCAGGCGTCGTTTTGGGATAGAGGTCAGCATCCACGAACTCAACTGTCTCAAGTCCGGCAAGGGCGTTCCAATATGAAATGAAAAGCCCCCGTCTCCGGTAGTGATGTCGGTTCGTGGCTTGTTAGCAAAATCAGGTACGCATTGCTTGTATGCTTTGAGTAGAAATTGAAGTGTTCGACGTTTGCTCTTTAATCGGCTCCCCGATTGTTGCCCCAGCCAATCGTCAAGACGGGGATTCAACGAGAGTCACCTTCGTTGGCTTTCTTGCGAAATGTATCAAACAAGTCACCAACCAACCCGACCGAATCACGAAGTGTGTCCATCAACGTGTCAATCATCGCCTTGTCGTCGTACTTTTCTTTGACCATCTCACGTAATTCCCGCTCGATTTCAGCATGTTGGGCATCATCAATGTCAAACTGAGAGCGAAGATGACCAAGAACCCTAAATTCATCCTTCGACAATGAGGCGTTTACAATTGCGACCTCGAAGACTTTGGTGTAGATGGTCCGCATGTCCTGAGGCGAGATTAATTCACCACTTCTGGACTCAGCACCCGCTTGAATCGATTCGTAAATGTAGGCGGGCTCTTCAGGATCCAGATTGAGAACACTGGCTAATTTGATGATCAAACGTTTTTCTTCCCGGGTGAGTACGCCGTCCATGAGCATGACTTCAACGGTAGACCTGAAAACATCCAAGGCTCCGAGGGTAGAGGCTGACACATTCGTATCCAATACCTCCGACTTCTTGAAGAAACCGTATGTAAAAAGCATGAGTTGTTGCGTGAAACTTCCCATAGGATTGAAAAGGGCTCGACGAGTGGACTACATGTTCACATTCACTTTCACTCGCTTGTCGAGTGGTTGCAATGACGCCTTTGAACGTGGTTCGAAGGCCATTCAAAAGGGTGCTTGCGAGCAAGAGGAGGAATACTCATGAAGAAGAAAAACAATTCAAACCGCGGTGGCGGTAACAAGAGCAAGGCGATGAAGTACCAAATTCGCGCTGATATTAAGGTAAACGGAACTGTCCAACGCAAGGATATCATCGGGGCCATCATGGGCCAAACCGAAGGATTGCTTGGCGATGATCTCGAGTTGCGAAAGTTGCAACGCACCGCCCGCGTCGGCCACGTTGATGTTGAAACGGAAACAAAGAACGGAAAAGTGCACGGCATTATTACCATTCCAAGCAGCATGGACAACGTTGAAACAGCCATTATTGCGAGTTCACTGGAAACCATTGATCGCATCGGGCCCTGCAATGCCATCATCAAAGTCGTTGAAATCAGTGATATTCGTGCAACAAAGCGCACAGCTGTCGTTGACCGAGCCAAGGAATTGCTCCTCACTCTGGTGAATTCCGGAGAAGCAGCATCCAAGACTGTGATTGAAGAAGTTCGCTCCGTACTTACGGTGGGAACTGCAACCAATTTCCACGGTTTGACCTGTGGCCCGAATGTTGAATCTTCATCTTCGCTCATCATCGTCGAAGGGCGTAATGATGTTCGCAACCTCCTCAACTGTGGTGTCAAGAACGCCATCAGTGCAGACGGAGCAGGCAACATCAAGCAAGAACTGATTGACCTTGCAAACAGCAAGGAAAGCGTCACGGTTGCTATCGACGGAGACCGCGGTGGTGAAATGCTGTTCATGCAGTTGTACGATATCATGAAGACTGACCATGTGGCACAAGCCCCGGTTGGCCAAGAATGGGAATTATTGCCTCAAAAGACAGTCACGATGTGCCTTCAAAAGAAAACAGATGCTGCCAAGTTCAAGCACCAACTCGACAAGAAAATCGCGGAGGACAACGAGAAGTACGGCGGCGACAAAGATTGGGACAAAGACATGGAAACCAGCATCGGCGAAGAAGCAGAAATTGCTCCCGCTGATATCCAAGAATTGTTTGACATGACCGATGACATTCCAAAGAACAAGGCCATCATTCGTTTTGCTGACGGAACCTATTCCGATCAAATCGGCCCTTCGAAGCTTGAAGAAGCCATGAAGGAAGCAGAATCTGCAGACGCAGTAATTCTCAACGGCCCAGTTACTGGCAAGGTATTGAATTACATCAACCAGTCATCGGCTACAACCGTAGTTGGGACCAAGCAAGGTAAGGATTTCGCGTCACCCGAAGGCGTCAAAATTTGGTTGTCAGAACTACACCGTTGAAAGTCATCGGTTTGTATAAATTCACTGCGACCCTTCGCCTATCATGGGCGAAGGCATTGAGGCTGACTGGCCAAGCGAGGATTCGGTTGCTACCACTCCCGACGAAGCATCACAGGTAGAGGTTGCTACCTCATCGCCCAGTGATGGTGCACCCGCGAGCGAATTCCAACCCGAGTCCGTGGACTCGGGGGAAGAAGATGATGCGACTGAACCTTCTGAATCTTCAGCGAGCGAACCATGGACATTCCCAGTTCGGGCAGCACCTATCTTAGCACTGCAGGGTGAAGAAGTCACAGAATTTCCACTCAGCCAGCATCGTTCGGGTCATGAATCAACGTCCGTTATCATGGACGACAGTTTGATGCGAGTCGTTGAAGCTCGATATGACACGGATGGAGTCCGTCGATTGAACGTACGCATGGCCTTGGTCAAAGAACATATTTCTGGGTACTCGCATACACATCTGGACCTGTTTCGCCGCCTGAACCCCGTATGGTATGCATCCATTGGCTTCGGGCTCCTTGCAGCGACCTCAATCGCTCAAAGTCTCCTCGTTTTGGGTGGTGGCTTGTTCATGTTTGCAGGCATTGCTGGCCTCCTCATGTCCAAGTTAGACCTTCACCGAATCTCCTTCTCAGACCACGGGGGGCGTCACGATTTCTATCTCTCAGGATGGGGCCAAGAACCCTTCCTCATTCACAACAGTATGGCTTTACTCGGGCCCGCCTTCGTTGACTTTTTGCGTACTGGAGAACTTGAAACTCAGCACATTGATGCCGTTATTGATGCCATGGTGCAACCAGCCCTGCCTTCTCCACCCGCTACCGAAACACCCGGTGGCTTTGTACAGGAAATTCCACTCCTACCTTCTCCCGAGCAACCCATTGCTCCTGCTGTCGCACTTCCAGAACCTCTTGGTGCTGAACCAAATCCAGTTCCCCCACCGCCTTTGGCCACCCCTTCTGCCGGACCGCCAGTCTCGACACCAATGCCTCTTCCATCAACGCCAGCACCACCTGTCATGATTCCCCCGCCGCCCCAGGCGCTGCCACCAGCACCCCTTCCACAACCGACCGGCTTACCTCCGGCACCTTTGCCACCGATGCCGTTGCCGCCAGCACCTCGTGCAGGAGCCATTGCGGAAGACGCCCTTTGGGACGATTTGAACTGATCAGGCCTTCACGCCACCGGCGGAGGGAAGCATGACACTCTTCGAGAGTCGTTTGATTTCATGACTGAGTTCATCCAATGTTGATGGTAAGGGCCACTCGTCCTTTTGGAGAGGGACATGCCTTCCAAGACCAGGGATTCGTTCAAGGGCCTGTCCAAGAGCAACAGCGTCGTTGAGGAAATGGCCTTGAGCACCGCTGTGCCTTGCCTCGAGCCTTCGACGAATCCATCGCTTGAGTGGTGGAATCATGCCAACAAGGTGCTTCAAGAGTTCCGCTCGTCGCGCATCGTCCTCGTCACCTTCTGGAAGAAGTCGTAAGGTCAGACGAAGAAGTCGTGCAACCCGAACGTCCCTCGGCGTCACGTTGACATGACCCGCAAGACCTCGACGAACTTCCTTCAAACCATCCAAACCACTGGTGTGGACACGTTCAGTGAGGTCTTGAAGGCCCAGGAGGGCAAGAAGTTCGCGCAGGGTTCCAAGTGCTTCCTCTGTAGCGAGTGATGACGGGTTCTCTCCGTTGCTGACTTCGTTTCTTTGAGGTAGTTTCGTTGTGGGGGCTTCCTCAACAGGCTCTCGCTCGGAATGTTTTGTAGGTGCGTCCTCAACAGGTTCTAGCTCGGTGGGTGTTTGAGGTGCCGGCATAACATCGCTTCCCCCAGTAACTTCTGCGACCTTGGCAGGGGCGTTGAATGGCTCAACCTCCATTCCACCAGTGTCGTCTTGCTTGACATTGTCTTCCTCTTTGGTTTCTAATGAAGGGGAGGATTCCACAGACCCTTCAGGTTCACTTTCTTGTTCCATTGCTTCAAGCATAGCATCGTGTGCATCATCAAGGGGTGACTGTAGGGATTCGGTATCTCGTGACGAAATAGATTCGTTGACAGGAATAAGCATAGCATGTGTCAATTTAGGCTGCCACAGAACGATGCCGTAGCCAGCATCTTCGACCTCACGTCCAGCAAGCCGAGAGGAATAAGCAGGAATTGAGGCACTCAATTGTTCGAGCATGCGAGGCTGGCGCATGTCACGCTCCACCTGCAGGCCGAGTTGAACATCATTGGTCCAAGGAAGGTACTGCAGACGTCGACGTAACACGTCGTGGCCTTCGATAAAGGGCCTCGCACGACTCAATTCAAGCGCGACCTCCATCGGCTCCTTATCCATCCGGCTGAGCCATGAATCAATGTCCCACCCTTTGTTTTGGAGAACTTGAATTTCTTGGCGAAGTCCTTGAAGAAAGCGGTTTGGCAGAGAATGTGATGTTGACGCCTCGGCCTCAATGGAACGGTTCACCTGCAAGGATGCGATGTAGGCCTCGAAGGCTTTCAGATTCATGGAATTGGTTTGCACCTCTTCCTGTAAAAGCCCCTGGCGGCGGAAGGCCGCTAATTCTTCTTCTAACATCACGCGATGTCGTTCATGACGTCGCGAAGCCTCACCTACGTAGGCTTCAGCCTCACCCATCACCGCTTCATTGACGGCTTCCCCACGGAGAAGATGAATCCTCACCTCTTGGTCTTCAGCGCCGTCAAAACTTGTATCCAGTGCCTCAAGAGCTTCAATCAATTCCTTTCTGCGATCCCATCGGGACCGTTCGTGACTGATCATCTCCAGTGCTGTCAACGGGTCATCAAAGATTCGTTGACGCCATTGGCCAAGTTCCAATCCAGCCTGTTCGTAGGTCTCCACAAGGGCCAAACCGTCCAATTCCAATTCTTTCCAAAGAAGGTCGAGTTCATCCACTGCGTCACGCAACGCTTCAGTCTGGTCAAGATGGCCCAGAAACGCCCTTGACGCCTGCACTCGTGAAGGCCACATCGTTTCAAAACGCGACCATCTTTCAACAAGACCGAGATGGACGGCTACAGAGGTAGCGACTTGGTCGTGGTTCGCCTCCCATTCCATGAGTTCACTTGGATGGAGTTCGCCTTCGTGGGGAAAGATGATTCCGTCATGCCGCCAGCGGTCGAGTTGTCCAGAAAACTCCTTTCTCCGTTGCTCCAGGGTTTGAGCTAACGAATTGACCTCATCTCGAATCGCATTCAATTCCTCTTTCTTATCCATGGAATGAACGCGTTCACAACGCATCTCAAATTCAGTTGCAAGCGAGCCATCAAAGGGATGGATAAGTTGACGCACTGCTAAACGAACATCCTCTTTCAAATGATGAAATTCTTGCCATTGCTCAACGTGATTCAAAGCCTCCAACAGCGGCATGGTTTCTACTGCGCCAACATCATACCCTTCCTTAACTAACAGGGCGCGGCCTTGTTCAATCATACTACGTTGACGTGCCTCGTCGTCGAGAACAGTTTGCAAGTGACGAAACAACTCGTCGTACCGTTCAGGCAGCTCAAATAAATTGTAGAGCGGAGAAAGCGCAGCATGACTTGATTCGTCAAGTCCACCAAGGCGGCGATACAACTCCTCCCATGTATCCCCCATTTCATGTTCGTACCATGCCTGCTTTGCTCGGTTCAACGGAGGCTCCCATGGGGCTACATCACGCAACGCACGCTCAAATTCGAGGTAGAGTTGCTCGACGTTAAACACATCATGGTTGCGATCGGTGTAATGCTGACCATCAACGAGGTCACCTGCAGAAGTTCGGGAAAGCCAAATCAATCTGTCCTCAATCTCAGAGGCCGTTTCTCGCCGCTCTTCAAGCCACGATAGGCGCTCACTTCGTCCGTCCGGGTCTTCATTGAGAAAATCGAGCATGGCATCTCGGTCAAACCCGAAACGCTCAAGCGAAGCGAGGCGGTTTTCATACCACACTTCGTCCTGCTCTGATGGATTCATCGGCCTCAAGCCACTACGGTCACGGGGGGGCTTTCAATATGAACGGTCCGTGTGGGGGGAAAACATACGTTCCTCTGCCTGAATTCGGTCAGCGGCATTGAAAGAAAGGGGTGAAAAGAGCCCTGATAACCAACAATTTAGCCGCAGACCATAAAGGCGCGAAGTGCGGGTGAGGGGCAATGAGCGTTATCACCATCCTCGTTGGTTCACTGTCAATTGGTGCAGCAAGTGCAGTAGGGTACTGGATGCTAAACACCAGTCGCCGCATGGTTCAACTCCTTGATTTGCAAACGCTTCTCAGAGAATCTCAGTCCACGCACTTCCACCACCTCAACCGGGCTACTGAGGATGTTATTAGCGAAGTGGAAAGCGTTCAATCAACCATGAATGCACTCCGCAGTATACACCCGGATATCGATGCCTCACTCACTGCTCACACCTTCCTTTTGCATCACGAACAAAATCTCTCGGCCGTGATTGATACCGCTGAAGTTTGCCACGCTCTCCGTTTGCTCACTCAACATCAAACCACAACCACCGTTGACACTCCGTCCCTTTCTGTCAGTCACGAAAGCATGTTACGCCGTTTGTTGGCAGTCCTCGACCACCACGGCTTGGACATGATGGCCCTGCACTTGGATGCAGACACTGCCCACCGTTTGGGTTTGGCAGCGCTCCACATCCAAAATTATGATTGGGCAGAACGAGCTCTCGGCGTCGCCTATCAGTTGTCTCCAGGGCATGCAAGCGTGCTTGAAGGCTTGGAATACATCGCTCAATTGAGAGGAGATGACGCCCTCTACCGCCATTGGCTCGAGGCTCGAATGAAGATCACTCCAGACAATCCCGAGCTGCTCCGAGCGCACGCCCATCTTCTCGCCTCAATGGGTGATGGAGAAGCAGAACTCGCCGTCCGCCGCCTTGAGGCGCTCGGTGTTGATACGGCCGCTGACCGGTCGCTTCTCTCTGGCCTGAGGGCTCGTGCTGGTGCTCGTTCAGAAGCCATTGAAGCGATTACACAAGCTCTCGACGAAGACCCGAGCCGTTCAGAGGACTGGCTTCACTACGCCCAACTTCTAGAGGCAGAGGAAGAATTTTCCTTGGCTCTTGAAGCAAATGAACGGTGCTTAACACTCAACCGTCAATCGGGTGAAGCATGGGCTCTCAAAGCACGAATCCTCTCCATGAAGAGAGGTCACGAACGTGACGCACTCAAAGCGTCGACTCATGCTGTTGCGCTCAATGCTGGTGGCGTGGATGCCATCTTCCTCAAAGCGGAACTTCTTGAAATCGAAGGCTCAGTGGTGGCGGCTGAAGAAACCCTGCTCAAAGCGATTGAAGCCGAACCCATGAACGGAGAACTACGAGCACGTATCGCTGGACGCTACCTCCTCAATCACCGCATCGATGATGCAGAAACCATGCTGAATGCAACTCCGCAAGGGATTGACCATGCACTCCTTCATACCATCGAGGGACGACTGCATCTGGCTCACGCAGACCGTCAGCGCGACGGGACAGGACAGACCGATGAAAGCCTCCTCTCTGCTGCTATGGAGGCATTCAACGGTGCTCTTGAGTTGAACCGAGAACTCGGCGTAGCATGGCTTGGACTTGCCCGAACGCAACGCCTCCTTCACCAACTCGAAACGGCTGAAGAGTCGCTTGCTCGTGCTCGACGTTTGATGAACGAAACAAATCCCTCGGTCGCAACGGAATCAGCGCTTCTTGCTCTTGACGGCAACGACATCGTTTCTGCTTCCTCCTTTGTTGACGCAGCCGATGTCCACGGTCAAACACCTACAACCGCATATGTCAGAGGAAACATTGCAGCCAAGCAAGGGCGTCTCAAGCAAGCACTGCAACACTACAGCGAAGGACTTACGCTCGACCCTGCTCACATTCGGGCACGCCTGAATCGGTGCGCAGCTCTTTTGGCCACCAACGAACCCAAGAAAGCGCTTGACGATGCCGAAGCACTCCTCGTGATGGCTCCTCTTCTTGCCATTGCACGTATCCGCAAGGGAGAAGCACACATGCATTTGGAAGAATGGGACCAAGCCTGTCAAGAATTCAAACACGTCCTCGAAACTGCTCCTCATCACACACATGCCCTCACTCAAATGGCTGCTTGCTACATGAGCATGGACCGTGCTGAACGTGCCGAAGGGCCACTGAATGAAGCATTGCGACAATCTCCAGACCATGCACCTGCCTGGCACCAACGAGGTCTTCTCTATCTTGAATTCAACATGATTGACAACGCCCTTTCAGACTTCGAAGCAGCTGTTCGTTGTGACGGCAACCACCTCGCAGCCCGCCTACAAATCGCAGCACATCACCACGGCCTGGGACAACTTGACTCGGCTGAAGCATCTTGGAGAGCTGTTCTTGCGATTGAACCCGACCATCAACTTGCCAAGACTCGTTTGGATGAATGTGAGAAAAAGTTGATGATGAAGGCATGACACCCTCTGCCTAAGGGAGGGGCTTGATTTGGAAGAAGAAGACCTCAATCTTACTGAAATCCTTACCGCCCTTCAGGATTTCATGACTCAAGACGGGGCTATTTCTGAAGAACAGCGGGCTTTCTACAAAGCGTTCCGAGTACATCTCAACAACCACACTGGTAACTTCACCATTGAAGATATTGAATCGCTCTTGCTCAAAACAAAATCCGAAATTCCAGAAATATCAGAAGACGAATTTGGCAATATGGGTGAAGCCATTCTTAGTCAATACAATACAAAAAACAAGGAGGCGATCAACGATCGTATCCGTCGTTTGGCCGAAGAAGAAGCAGCCAAACGTGCACTTGCGGAAGAGGAGCGAAAGCGTCTCGAAGAAGAGCGCTTGGCTGAAGAAGCACGCCTAGCTGAAGAAGCACGCCTCGAAGAGGAAGAGCGTTTGGCAGAAGAAGCACGCTTGGCTGAGGAAGAACGTCTGGCAGAAGAAGCACGCTTGGCAGAAGAAGCCCGATTGGCTGAAGAAGCCCGATTGGCTGAAGAAGCCCGATTGGCTGACGAAGCCCGCTCAGCAGAAGAAGCACGGTTGGCGGAAGAAGCACGCTTGGCGGAAGAAGCACGCTTGGCAGAAGAAGCACGGCTGGCGGAAGAAGCACGGCTGGCAGAAGAAGCCCGATTGGCAGAAGAAGCACGGCTGGCGGAAGAAGCACGGCTGGCAGAAGAAGCCCGATTGGCAGAAGAAGCCCGCCTGGCCGATGAGGCGAGGATACAGGCAGAACTCGAGGCAGGAGCGGCCGCTAAGCAAGCCTATTGGGACACTCAAGACGATTTACAGAATCCCGAGGACAAGGAAGTCCCCGATCTCCCTGAACAGCAACAAACCCCCCTCTCTCCCGAATCAGACGGACCGCCCCTATCTGTCAAAGTCCTCGTCGGCGTTGCAGCTGTTCTCTCCCTCTTGGGAGCATTCTTTGTTCTTTAGAGCGAATCAAAGCAAGTCATTTTGAGGGGAGAGCCCTTAGGGCAATCATGAACCTGCAATTTGGTGATAAAGCACCCCCATTCAAACTCAACAACGCCAATCCGAAGGTAGGTTCGCCAACAATGACGGCTGCGGACGCCGCAGAAGCGAACGGAACCGTCATCGTGTTTGAGTGCAATCATTGCCCCTATGTTATCGCTAATATTGACCGAATGAACGCCATGGCCCTCGCCTGTAAGGAGCGAGGTATTGGTTTCGTTGGCATCAATTCAAACGACCCTATCGTCTATGAAAATGACTCCTTCGAACATATGGTGAAGCGCGCTGAAGGCGGTATGCCCTACCCGTATCTGCACGATGACACTCAAGTTGTTGCGCAGGCCTACGGTGCGAAACGAACCCCCGAGTTCTTTCTTTTCGATGCCGAAGGATGTCTCGTTTATCAGGGTCGAATGGATGACAGCCCCCGCAATCCTAACGAGGTAACAACTTCGGAACTCGAAGACGCTATCACGGCGATGTTGAATGGCAAACAACCTGAAATTCCTTACACGGATTCAATCGGATGTTCAGTCAAATGGAAGGCTTGAGGGATTCACGATGACGGGCTGTCGACGCCAATGCGATTGGGATGATGACATGGTCTGCCGTTCCTGTGGCATCGATTATTCACCACCGAAACCCTCCGAAGAGGAATAAATTCGGCTGGATCAGTATTGTTCGAGCACCAATTCCGTGGTCGTGCTAGCGATCTCATTGGGCGCAGCGAGCCACATTTTATCCAACAATGCTCGCAATGCCATGGTGTCATCGACGTGAACAAGAGCGACCAAGTCGGCTTCTCCTGAGACTTCGTAAACGATTTCTATTCCATCCCATCCTGTGACTTCGGATGCAAAAGAACCGATTTCGGAACCAGGGGCCACTTTAATTCGAACCAGAGCAGTCAAACCAACGCCACCCTCGCGGATGGTGTAGCCTCGAATGGTGCCGTTTTCTTCCATCGTCCTGATGTGTGTGCGGACGGTTCGTTCACTGGCCTCGACCTTGGCGGCGAGGTCAACATAGGACATTCTTCCGTTTTTTCGGAGTTGGGCGAGAATCGCTCGGTCAATTTCAGCAATGCGGGGCATGACCATGCCTTGGCAAAATCCTATTTGAAACCTTTTATCGGCGATATATGGCGAGATTTTATCTATTTATGTGAAAAAAATACCATTTAGAGGCGGAAAAGGTAAAAAAACATTCACAGCCGGAAAAGAACCCATTTCGTGGGGTTCAAAAGGATAGCGCGGTGGCACTCATCAATGCCACAAGAAGTGACCAGCGGGGTTGCCGGACTTCAATCGTTTCTTGATGATGTGGCTTCGACTCAGCGTTCACAACGACAGCATGACTGGTTCCAAATTGATGTGGCTGCAATGTTCTCTTCGACGCCTATTATGGCGCACGAATTAAATCGGGAAACAGGTGCAGCCCTTCTCTTTTTGAACGAATCACTGGTGCTTCTTTGCCCCGAACAGACCATTCTTCATCACTTTCCTAGGCATTTGATTCACTGCTTCGTCGAAGATTGCAGAACCCAACCTGCAGATGAGCAGGACATCGTTTACAGGATTGAATTATTTTCGATATCACCTCTTGAAGAACAACTGTGTTGGGTGGTCAAGAGTATGTCTGAACATGAAATCCCTCACCTTCAAGCACAAGTAGCGAGATGGATGGGCTGGCTGAATCGGTCGTAATTCCACTGCCCGCTTTCTTCAAGTCCCCCCTTCCACTGGCCAGCATGAGGGAGTATTGTGTCGGGGCATATTACTGGCTTGAATTCAAGAATGGTTTTGGACAGTCGAGGTCAACCGACCGTTGAAGTGGACTGTTACGTCGATGGCGTTCTTTTGGGTCGGGCCATCGTCCCCTCCGGAGCCTCGACCGGCGCATATGAAGCACTTGAATTACGAGATGGGGACCTTCAAAGATACCTTGGAAAAGGCGTACAACAAGCGGTTAATCATGTCAAAGATCACCTCGAAGAAGCGCTTGTCGGCCTACCAGTCGACGAACAGAGAGTCCTCGATGAAGTGATGATTGAACTGGATGGTACACCCAATAAATCCAAGATTGGAGCAAATGCGATGCTCGGAGTTTCGCTCGCCTGCCTCCACGCCGGAGCAGCCAGTCATGAATTGCCGCTTTGGAAGTATGTAGGCGGCGTAGCAGGCGGCCTCATGCCGGTTCCAATGCTGAATATCTTGAACGGAGGGGCCCATGCTGCATCCAATGTTGACGTACAGGAATTCATGGTCATGCCACACGGATTCGACACATTTGCAGAGGGTCTTCGTGCTGGAGTGGAAACCTATCACTCTCTGAAGGCTGAACTCAAGAAAGACGGCCTGCTCGGTGGAATCGGTGATGAAGGAGGTTTTGCACCGAACCTTCCAACCAATGAAGAGGGCCTCAAATACATGGTCAGGGCCATCGAAGGGGCAGGTTACTCAACCGAAGAGATTGGCATCGCCCTCGACGTCGCCTCAACTGAATTTCACCATGATGATGGCTATCACATTGAAGGCAAGGTTGTCTCGAGCGAAGAACTTGGTGAAATGTATGCAGGTTGGCTTGACGACTATCCGATTCTCTCCATCGAAGACGGATTTGGTGAGGATGACTGGGCAGGCTGGGCCGCATTTACACGAGCACAGGGCCATCGCGTACAGAGCGTTGGAGACGACCTCTTCGTTACTCAATCTGAGCGCCTCTCCCAAGGGATTGAGTTGGGTGCTGCCAATGCCATGTTGGTGAAATTGAATCAGGTTGGCACGGTCACAGAAACACTTGAGGCAATGGACCTAGCGACCACAAACGGCCTCAACAATGTCGTCTCTCACCGCAGCGGCGAGTCCGAAGATGTGACCATTGCAGATTTTGCTGTGGGCACTCGTGCAGGTCAAATCAAAACGGGTGCACCGGCCAGGTCAGACCGCGTCGCAAAATACAACCAATTGCTGCGAATTGCCGAGGATGTGCACGAATACAAATCTCCGTTCGGTTAGGCAAAAAACCGCGAGTTATATACTCCAGAATTACGCCTTGACCCATGAAGCGAATCAGCGCGTTCCTTATCGTAGCCTGCCTGTTAATCTCCGTCACACCGCTCAATGTTTCGGCAGACGAGACCAAAGATATCCCTGCCAACGCCCAAGAAACAGGCGACCACGACAGCCTTGTTGCTGCCCTCGCCAAGGCCGACTTGGTGACGGCACTCCAAGCTGAAGGTCCGTTCACGGTCTTCGCCCCTACCGACGCAGCCTTCACGGCCGCAGGAATTGACTTGAATGACTTTGAAACTGACGAAGAAATCGCAGTGCTCGCTGACATTCTTACCTACCACGTTTACTCGGGCTCAGTAGCCTCAAGCGCAGTCACTGACGGCCTTACCGTCACCATGCTGAACGGTGACGATGCAACGTTCACCGTCGTCGACAGCACCGTGAAAATCGGAGATGCAACCGTCACAACCCCAGACGTGACAGCATCCAACGGGATCATCCATGTCATCGACACCGTGCTTACGCCCCCCGCAGATACGCCAGCCGAACCAACTCTGGACATCCCAGCAACTGCTCAATCCACCCAAGTGCACGACAGTCTTGTTGCTGCGCTGACCAAGGCCAACCTCGTTACGGCGCTGCAAGCAGAAGGCCCGTTCACGGTCTTTGCCCCAACCGACGCAGCCTTCACGGCCGCAGGAATTGACCTTGACACCTTTGTCACGGACGAAGAAATTGCAGCACTCGCTGACATCCTTACCTACCACGTTTACTCGGGCGCTGTACCTTCAAGCGCTGTCACTGACGGCCTTGCAGTCACCATGCTCAACGGCGATAAGGCAACGTTCGCTGTAGTAGACGGCGTAGTCAGCGTCGG
>QQSD01000071.1 GCA_003602485.1 Candidatus Poseidoniales archaeon
CATGTTACCGAAGAGATCTCACTGGCAGAGGGCCATCTGCAGCCCTTTGCCCACGGCGCCATTACAAGTTACATCGGTCGACGAAAGACACCGAGTGGACATCGTTTGGTTCGAGGCGGGCGCATCGTTGGATGGATTGCCGAAGACAAGGACAAAGGCGTGATGCTGGGAGGTAGCGAAGCACGCACTCAATTGGAAACAATTGAAGGCGAAGGGAAACTCCGGCTGGTTGGCCATCAATACACCTTGAGTGGCCTAGGAAGCATTGCGGAAATCATTCCTGAGGCCTTTGAACACCAAGCAGACCGACAGGGATTGAGGGCCAGTAATAATCATGTTGAACGCTTGCTGGCAAGAGACCTTTCGAAGGTTGTTAAGATGCTCGTCCTTGACCCAACCGTGCGAGGTGCCATCGCAATTGATGGGGGCATGCTCATTGACTATGCAGGTGACCTTCCAGGTTTTGGCAAGGAAGAAGCACTCGCATCCCATGTGTACGACCTGCTATCAAACATGCGAATGGAAGACCATCCACATCTCGCCGTCAAAGGTCAAGGCCACTGGATTTTACATACCGAAGAATGGTCCCTTCTGCTTGCAAAAAGCGGGGATATCGCTCTTGCAGCATGGACTGAACGTGATGCAAACCATGCACGACTCCTCTCTGCCGCATCAACAGCTTTGGCAGGCGATGCCGTATCTGCAGGTGCAGATGGAACCAAACTACCTGAAGGATTTACGTTGCGAGAAGGTCGTGGTGGACCCGACGCGATCGTGTCAATGCTCAAAGCGGCCCTTAACGAAGAAGTAACCGGCCATATCCAGTCGGGAAGTTCGAGCAAGGCGGTTTCATTGGTGCTATCACAAGGTGTCCCAATCGCACTCTGGGCTCCTTCATTGGACGATGAGACAGAGGCCGTCCGATTGCTCACAGAACCAAAGCGAAAGGTGCGCCTCATTCGACTCCCTGCAGGCACCATTGTTACCGCTAACTCCGGAACAATTGCTTCATTTTCCCTTTCTGGCTTCATTGACCTGTTGGCAACGGTACGGACACGCTCCGAAGCGCGCCAAGAATCGCTGAAAGCGAACCTCGCCGACTTACTCGGGTTTGAAGCAGGAATCGAGCGATTGCGTAACGAACGTGCAAAATTGGCCTTCAAAACCGACGGTCTAGAAACGGCTATTCCGCTTGAAGTCATGCAGGAACAAGCCGTCTTCGCTGTGGATGAAGGACTACGTCGCCGTCTTGAGAAGTCCGAACAAACCGTGTCGGATTTGAACGCCTCAATCGCTGTTCTTCAAGGGAAAATCAAGGAATTGGAAACCAAGAAGGACGCAGCGCAAATTGTTGCAAGGGAAGCGAGTGAATCTCGACAGGAAAACAGCGTAGCGATGGAAAACGCTCATGCTCAACTCAACACAATGCAGGTTGACCTCGCTCAATCAAGAGCCGCTTCAGAGGAAGCAGGGTCAAGGGCCGAACGTCTGGTTCGTAGGGTGAATGAACTTGAGCATCAGGTCAGTGAGCGAGCAGCAGAATTGGCAAAGGCCATCGGAGATGCTCGTTCGAGTGCAGAATTACAAAGCATGATCGAGGAACTCTCCCTGAAGGAAGCAGAGTTGGAAGCCAATTTGGGTGAAGGAAGTCAACGGTTGACGACCATCCGTCAGCAGAGCGATGACGAAGAACGACGTCTTCGTGTTTTGACTGAACAAGTAAGCACAACCCGTGAGCGACATGCACGTGCTCAATCCGACCTTCTCACCCTGCAGGAACAGGTCCATGTCCAACAACTTGAGCTTGAAGCCGCCCGATTAGAAGAGAAGAAATCACGAAGCCATGTTGATGAAGACCGAACACGCCGTGCCGAAGAAGAGGCTCGCCGCTCCAATACCGAGGCAGAAGTACGTGAATTGATGAATGAACGAAGACAAGTCCTCAGAGAATTGGGTGATTTAGGCGCTCGAAGAGGTCACGCTGAAGCAGAATTGGCGTCCCTTGTGGAGAAGGCCACCGATCTAGCAACCGCTCACGAGGAAGCCCTTGCCGATATCCAAGAAGCAGAACGCTTGCGTGCTCGGCTTGCAGAAGAACCACTGGCTCAAGCACTCCTCGATGACAACAACACGTTCCAGGGCCTCGGTCCTGTTTTGGAACGCCTCGAACACGCTCGGGAACTCGGATATTCAGTCACGATGCTTGACAGGGCGGTTGAGCGGGCCCTCCAAGTGATTCAATCAACGGTTGACCATGTTGCCGCTACTCCACGCCATTTGCTCTCCTCAGAAGTGATGACACTCTTGGAGCGACAAGTCCCTCAAACAGCAGGAGCCGTGCGAGGACTTGCACGCTGGTCCGTACAGCAGCGACTTGAACTCCAACTTGGAGAAACTGTCAACCACCTCGTGCTTGACCTTGAACACCTCCTTGAGGATTATGACCGCTCCATTACAATGTTGAGACGAATTCGAAACGTGCTTGAACAAATCGAGCGACTGGGAGCGCCGGAGCATGAAGTTCACGCCCTTATGGCAAATTGTCAACGCCCTGAGGCACTTCCAAGTCTCGCTCTTGGAACTCGTAAGTTGATTCAAGTCGCTCTTGACGACATCTACCTTGAGGCAGACCAACGAGATGCGGGAGAAGCGATTGGGTTGGAAGAAACCGCTCGTGTTCTTGAAGAGCTCATCACACAATTGGACGCCTCAGGACTTACTGACGGTCGCCCCAGAGGTATGCTTTGGGAATTCCAGCGCGATGGATTGCTACCCTTTGAGCGCGAAGCCATTCCTGCTGAACAACGAATTCCTGTCGACGAAGGAATGTTGCACGATTTAGAACCTCACCTCCTTGCTTCAGAGGCCTTGGAGTCGATTGAGGCCCCTGCACCGGAAGCCGTTGATAGTGCTGGGTGGTCTGACCTTCCCGCACCGAGCGACGATAGCGTCCATGAAGCGGTTGAATCTTCAGCGACTGTGACCTCTCATCTTGATCTGGACGACGAAAGAGCACGTCTTGAGGCTGAATTAGCCCGCATTGATGCTGAGTGGAGTCATCGAGATGCACCCGTAAGCAAGACACCTGTCCCTGCTGATGCTGCTCTCACAGACCTTGAGGCTCGTCTTTCAAACATCGACTTTTGAGGTGGGAACGAATGACCGATTCAAGTACGCTCATGGGACGTAAAGAGGAGCGTGAAAAATCATATCCATTGTGGATTGAGCGCGTCTTCCTTCTTGTTGCAGTACTCGTTTTTATCCTCTATTCACCCGAGATAAATGCTACAGTTGACCATGCCTGGTTGGGGCCTCTTGTGGCCTACATTCTCTTTCCTTTGGCATTGCTCGCAGGTGTTGAGTTGCTGGGCCGATTTGTCCAAGGACAACAAGGCTCATAATTGGCTGAAATCTTTTGAAACTGGCTCTGGCTCAACTGGATTGCTTCGTGATTGTATCAATCCGATAACACGCTGCCACGGGATGAAGAAACGCAACACAGCCATCAGACTCAAGAAGAGCAAGGCAGAGATGACCAAGCCATAGGTCAATGTCAATTCAATCGATTCTGAGACTTGACCCGCCCATTGACTTCCGGTGGTATCCGACACAATGGTCAGCAATACTTTGTGGAATCCAAGAGCTACCATCGTAGCCACACCGGTTAACCCCAAAAAGAGGAAAGTGTGCCTCAAGTGTGTGTTGAGAACGTTGTCCATTTGGCGAACGTATTCTGGGTCTCGCTTGCATGATTCAGGGAGGCGGAATGCGTACTCAAGGTTGCGAATAACTCCATAGCTTGCTTCTTGGAAAACCATGATCAAGACGGCGATGAGAATGAGATTGAATTGCTCCTGCGTTACCAATTTGAGCCCGAAGAGTCCAATCGTGGGGTCCGAGGTCTGACTTTCTAGAACGGCAAGTGTTCCTCCGTAGGAGCCCAACTGAGATTTGATGAGCGGGAAGGTCAGGATGGCGTGTATACCAAGGAAAAGGAGCGTAAATCCGATTGCCCAGGCAATGGAACGGCGTGAAAGGCCCCATATCCCTCGGGTACCCATGATAACGGGCAGGAGATAAATGAACATAATCAGCAGTGACATGATCATCAACAACGGCCACTGAAGTGTTTGTAATTCTGAATCCGTTGGTAAGCGTAAATCAAAGGAAAAGAGCATACCAGCCAACCACGAAAGGGTGAGGCGACCGATGAGCAAAACGATGAGACCAACAATGAAACCCAATTTGATACGTTGTTGAACTTTTGGCGTTTGGAAGGCAAGGAAGGCCATAGCACCACCAAGGCTCAACCCTAGAACCATGGGGACAAAGAAACGAGCAAGGCCTGAGCGACCTTCTCCAGTGAGCCAATCACCCAGTGGGAGTTGGTCGGAAATGAGCAATTCAATGGTATCGAAAAGGATTGTGTGGTCAATAGAGCCTACGACATAGGTTGAGACGACTTCGAGATACATTCCAATCAAGGCCACAGTTGCAACCACTTGAAGGGTAATGATTTGCCATTGACGACGTAGGTTCTTGAGATGAAGCGTACGTGGACGAGCGGTTCCCTCGAGGAGAACATCTGACTGAAGACCAACTTCACCTGCCATCTTAGTACCCCCTAACCTGCATGAGTGCCTGTGACAAGTCCATGTCGGGCATCCAATCAATGACTTGTGCGCCCGACCCTGCCAATGTAGTCAAGCGATTCTGACGTTCGAGTTTGAGGACTTCGTAAGACATACGAGGAATACGGCTGACCAAGCGTTCAAAGTCAACGCTTGACGGTGAAAGGACCGTGACTTCGTGACCGCGCCCTACCAAATCCCGTACGGCAGCAGGAACTGTTCCGTCGCCCTCACATGAGGAGATGATGAACACTGGACTTCCTCTACTGAAGCGACCACTTAGGGAATTGGTCACCGCTTGAAGAGGCATCTCGCCCTTCGGTGTGACTCCTGCAAGGGCACTCAGGATTTTGAAATACTGCTTATCGCCCGTATCAGGGGGAAGGTAGGAGAGCTTTTCATCGTAAATCGCCAGTGCTACCGAGTCTCGACGTTGCAGGAAAAAGGATGCGAGACTGGCAGCAGAAACAGTTCCCATTTCAAGAGGATTCTTGAGAACCGTTCCGATACGCGCTAAATCACGGCTGTCCAAGATCAGGAAAAGGTCGGTGACTGCATCACGGCACTTTTCATTGACCATCAGTTCACCAGTACGAGCGTAAGCCTTCCAATTGATATTCTTAAACGGGTCTCCGGGGACATATTCTCGCAGCGAATAGAATTCTGAGCCTTGCCCTGGCGTTCTCAACGTGGTAGCACCGGTGTACATCTTCGGAGTTCGACTGCGCAAAAATGCCTCTTCAATGTCCTTGATTTGTGGGAAAATCACAATGTCACTGTGGTGGTCGACGTACATCTCTTCAACACCGAGGTTGAAGGTATTGCGAGCACGTAGCGATACTGGGCCAATGGAGTAGTGGCCTCGGAGGGGGCAGCGAAGAACGTAACGAATACGGGCACTTTCGCCAGGCTTGAGATTCAATTGCATTTGATTGAGTCCGCTTCGTAGCTTCATTTCGTGAGGAATGTTATCGTAAATATCCAGCATCTGGGTTTTCCTATTGCTGCGGTTGGTCACGAGCAATTCAACATAGAGGTCGTCCCCTTTGTACAGGTTATCGGCAGAAAGCGTGCGCTGAACTTCAACGTCACCGTGGCCTGAAATCCATGAATTCACAACAATAAAGGCGACAAGACTCAACCCGAGAATCATCATTTGTTGATTGGAGATCATCATTCCAATCAGGACCAGAGCAATGCCTCCAGTGAAGGTGAATGCTGCTTTACGAGTCCACATGATACCACCTCACTGGCGTCCCCACGCCTTGATTCGTTTGACCAGAGCAACCGTTTGTTCAAGCGTGTATCGGTTGCTTGCCTCTACAGCGAATTTAGCCAACACCGGATCGTTGATCATCGAAACCAACTCGTTTGCTTTCATCGCTTGGAATTCTTCTCGGTTCATACCGTTCTGGTTCCGAACCTTTGACAGGAAGACTTGGCGGATTTTCTCCACTTTGGAATAGTATGCATAGCGGTTAGCATCACCAAATCCGTAGTAAATGATGCTGAAAACGTGTCGCCAAGGTTCAGGGTCACGCTTCTTGATGAGAACCGCCTCAAAGGTGATGAACAGAATCAGGAAGAGAAGAAGCATTGCAAGCCCTTCTCCAGTGAAGTAGACCAAGAGGAAGTAAACGGTGTTGTAAGAATCTGCAGCAAGTGCGCTTTGCGGGTGTCGCGACTCATCAAAGATGACCATGGCGTTTTCAGCAGGTTGTCCTTCCTCACCGACCAATTCGCTCATCAAGGCTTCTGCAATGAAGTCAAGCGCCCATTTTCGGTTGTCGTTCTCGGGCATCAACGTCGCTGTTTCACCATACTCGCCTTCGTTGAATCCTTCGTAGTCATACATGGCATTGATGAGTGCAGAACCGTCTGCAATGAACAAGATACGCCCTCCGTCGGTGGGTGAACAACTCGCTCGAGCACAGGCTTCGATGCTGAGATTGAATTGACCCCATCGGTCGGGAGTTTCGGGAGTGATTTCACTTCCAACCCAAATTTCTCCATCACCGTTAACGTCAACGGTTGCCTCATTGCTGGTCAAGGCCCGTACACCAACTTCGGTCAACGGACCCCGTACACCGGGAATGACTTCCAATCCCGTAATGTTGTTGAGCAGCATTTGGTAGGTTGCGTTGTATTCAACGATACCACCGACAAGATGATGAGCGCACAAACCAGCTTGTGATTCAGTCAAACTTTGGCCGTCCAGTTTTGCACAAGGATGCTCGCCGGGTCCATCGGGCACACCCCATCGGCTGTGCGTGGAGAGGGTCGAGGGGTCGACTTCAGTGCCGTTCATGCCACAGGGATTGGACTGAACGCACATCCAGATGTAATTGTAGTCAAGTTCTGCGACATAGGTTGTGTCAAAGACCTGTTCACCAGTGTAACGAATACCGAATGCTTCTGCTATGGTATTGGCGTAACCGTAGTCTTCGAGGACAAGGGCTGTGCCCCCGGCTTCAACAAATTCAACGATTGCATTGATTTCGGAGGGGGAAAAGCCATTGCCAGAAGCGATTGTAATGAAACCATCTTCGTCAAATTGGGGTAGCGTAAGGGTGTCACGTTCAACGCCTGCCAGGACGTAGGTGGTGTTACGAGGGTCCTCAATATCAGCGAGCAAAAGTGGACTGCTAACCAATGAGCGTGTGTCAATATCCATAGCCCGGATGTCTTGGCGGAATGCCGACATATCGTTCCAATCATCGTCATACGCCGAGAGTTGGTTGGTGGCGCTGATGTTGATGAAATTCGACATGATGGTGAGGAGAAGAATCAGCATGACTCCCCAAAACGAAGCTTGGAGGGCGAGCCTCCGAGCATTGAAGTTGGCGGGGAGTCCAAGCATGTACATCACGAGGGAGACAGTTCCCAAACCAACACGGGCTCCTATGACTTTAGAAGGTTGTCCACATTCGTGGATAAAATGCTCATGCACATTCAAGCGCAATTCATTGATTGAGGTGGATTTTTGCAGCGATTCTTGAAATCGATGATGAAGGAATTTTCACCGTGCTTTCATCGTGCTCGAAGGGAAGGGCGGAGGGGTCAACCGTTGCTTCTACACTCACTACGAGGTCACTCAACATGCCTGTATTGAGGTCGAAATGAATGTCTTTCAGGTGACCGAGAAGCGCACCAGTGCGGTCCACGACCTCTCTTCCAATCACTTCACGCCCGAAAATTGCCACCAATGTCACCCCGCTGGTGAACTTCCAGTGAAGGAATCCCTTGAATGCGTCGGTTGGTTAAGCGACATTACATCGTTTCCATGCCACGGCTGAAGTCTCGGTTTCGCTTGATGTTCGTCAAGCCGGACGTGAGCCGTGTTTCCATCTTTTGATAGTACTCCAACATGTCAGGTGTGACCGTGGGGCGGACTCGGGAAATTGCTTCCTCAAAGTGAGCCTTTGTGACCTTCTTCTTGTTGGCACGCATACAAATGAGGGCTGCTTCTCTACACACCGCTTCGATGTCTGCTCCAGTGAAGCCATCCATGCCTGTCAAGATGTCCTTGAATGAGAATTTGCTCAGTGGCATACCTTCGGAATGAATACCGAAGATGGTTTCACGGGCTCCAGAATCGGGAGGTGGAACGTGCAATACACGTTCGAAGCGACCGCTTCGCAAGAGAGCAGGGTCAATCATCTCAGGTCGGTTGGTTGCAGCGACGATGATCACACCGTCAAGCGATTCAACACCATCCATGCTCGCCAGTAACTGATTCACAACGCGGTTGCCCACATCGCTTCCCTCGGAGGCACTACCACCACTTCGCATGCTTGCAATCGACTCAAACTCATCAAGGAAGATGATGGAGGGAGCGGATTGTTTTGCTTTCTTGAAAATCTCACGAATGGCTCGTTCAGATTCACCGACCCACTTGGAAATCAATTCTGGGCCTTTGATGCTGATGAAGTTCGCTTGGGCTTCGTTAGCAATGGCCTTGGCCAACAGAGTTTTACCCGTACCAGGTGCTCCGAAAAGCACGATTCCTCGGGGTGGCTTGATGCCAAAGTGTTCGAACAATTCTGGCTTGGTGAGTGGCCATTCAACCGATTCCTTCAGTCGGTCTTTGACCTCGAGGAGACCTCCTACTTCCTCCCAAGATACTTCGGGGACTTCGACGTAAATTTCACGGAGCGCAGAGGGTTCAACGTCACGGATAGCTTCTTTGAAATCATCCATGCAGACTTCCATCTTTTCGAGTACTTCCGGAGGAAGTGTTTCTTCTTCGAGGTCGATTTCAGGGAGGTATCGGCGCAATGCACGCATGGCTGCTTCACGAACCAAGGCTGCGAGGTCGGCCCCGACAAAGCCGTAGGTATTGTCGAGGACCCATGAAATGTCAAAGTCGTCTGAAATTGGCATTTGGCGAGTGTGAACGTCCATGATTTCGCTTCGACCGTCTCGGTCGGGTACGCCTATCTCGATTTCTCGGTCAAAACGGCCGGGTCGTCGAAGAGCGGGATCAAGCGCATCCCTTCGATTGGTCGCTCCGATGACAACCACGTTGTCTCGGCCTTGCATGCCGTCCATGAGCGTGAGCATCTGGGCAACAACACGGCGTTCAACTTCGCCTGATACATCTTCTCGCTTGGGGCAAATGGAGTCGATCTCATCGATGAAGATGATTGCGGGGGAATTTGCTGAGGCTTCGTCAAAGATTTCTCGAAGTTGTTTCTCGGACTCTCCGTAATACTTTGAGATAATTTCAGGCCCGTTGATGCTCTTGAAATGTGCATTCACTTCCGTTGCGACGGCTTTTGCAATCATGGTCTTACCAGTACCCGGAGGGCCGTGAAGGAGAACTCCTTTCGGCGGGTCAATGCCCAGTCGGCGGAACAACTCTGGGTGCTTTAGTGGCAGTTCAATCATCTCACGAACCTTGAGAAGTTGTTGCCCAATGCCTCCAACGTCTTCGTACGTGATGCCTTCGGATTGACCGACGTCTTCCTCGGCAACCGCTTCATCTTTGATGATAATCTCAGTATCAGTTGTTACTTTGACGATTCCTTTGGGGACGGTTTGAACAACTGCAAAGGGGAGTGCTTCAGCAAAGAGCGTCATGCCCGGGATAAAGATGCGGTCACCAGCGACGACGGGGCGTTTAGCGAGACCACGCTTTGCAAATCCTTCGATGCCAGGTCCAAATTTGACTTTCTGCTTGTTCGCCATCACTGGAGAGATGGTCAACTTGGTACATTCTTTGGCTTCGACCCTTCGAACAGTCACACGGTCACCGAGGCTCACGCCAGCGTTTTTACGAATGATACCGTCGACTCTGATGATGTCCATTTTTGCATCTTCGGGTCGACTTCGCCAGTAAATGGCAGCCGTGGAGCGTTCATCCCCACTGATTTCAACAATGTCGCCGGGCTTGAGGTCCAGCCCCATCTCAGAGGAGATTCGGGCTCGGCCATGCCCTACATCGGATGGAATGGCCTTCGATACACGCACTTCAATGGATTCTTCTTTGTCCGCCATAACATTCGCTCCTGTCTAATTTTGTTGATACTTTGACGGTATATTAACGCACGCCACTCGGGGTTTCACTCCGCCTTGCGAGTCAACAACAGGGCTGGGGACTATAAACCCGAGGCCGAATTTGTTTGGAG
>QQSD01000072.1:0-1799 GCA_003602485.1 Candidatus Poseidoniales archaeon
CAGTGGGCCATATTCGTGCGTACCCATTGATTTGGCTAATCTGCAAATTCACCCTTGGGCCTCAGGTAATGTCAACCTTACAGCTGCATCCTCTAAGGTTTCATCCACTCGAACGAGACTGCGAATATAGCGGGCCACAGTATGCTCTGAAGCGTTGAGGTCGTGAAGGTCACCGCACCATTCGAGTGTTGTGGCCGGAGGGAGAAGGGCCTCATCAGGACCGTGGACCGTCCACACTGAACACCCGTCTCCATCTTCTGAAGCGATTTGTCGGTACCATGAATCTACAGTGGTAGGAGTGCTCGCAGAAAGATGATGGCGTTTCACAAAGCGAACAATGCAGTCATCAACGATGTGCGGGAACCCCGCCTCATTGAGCATTTCGAGCACGTCTTCGTGTTCTGAACCTGGTTGGAACCAGAGGAGAGGCATCGTTTCACGGTCAAAGCGAAAAAGCAGCTTTTGTACTGCTTGTTTTGCTCGTTCAGGCGCCAAAAAGAACACCACGACTTCGGGTATGACCCCGTCTTCAATGGACGGCCGAATGGCGCGCCCAGCAATACTGCCCCCCGCATCTCGGGGGTGGACCGGTATTAGCCTCCAACCCGCTTTGTCAAGGTCAAGAATGGCTTGATGAGCAGGGCGTTCAGGCTTCATGCCAGAACCGAGGATGTGGATGCTTTGTGCTTGGACCACAGTTTCTAGAATACCAGGATGAGAATCTCGAAGCACATCCTCACCTGAACGGGCCCACTTTTGAAACAATGTCTTTGCTCTCAAGGAAACAGGAATATAAAAACAAATTGAAATGATAAGAATGTGTGAGTAAATCGTTTCTTTTGATCGGTGGCAGCAGTGATATCGGCTTGGTTCTTGGTGAACGTCTGTTGGAACAGGGGCATCATGTCACGCTTTTCGCTCGTGATGTTGAACGTTGCACCGCACTTGAAGCCAAAGGCGCTACTGTGATTCACGGAGACGCCCTTGACGAAGCAGCAATTCAACAAGCGGTTGCTTCGGCCTCAGAACACGCTTCGGACGGGCTGTCTGGTATCGCTCACCTGGTGGGTTCAATTGCACTGCGTCCACCCCATGCCACAAAATTAGAAGATTTTGAACAGGTGATTGCAACCAATTTGACATCAGCGTTTTTGACATTGAAAACCGGAGGAAAATCGATGATTAAATCGGGAGGAGGACGTCTGGTTTTCGTATCAAGCGTGGCAGGAAGTTATGGACTCACCAATCATGAAGCCATTGCTGCGGCCAAAGGTGGTTTGGAAGCCATGGTGCGCTCAGCAGCCTCGACATACGCAAAGCGAGGCATCCGCGTTAATGCGGTCGCTCCCGGCCTTACGGACACACGTCTCGCGGCAACCGTTCTACGCTCCGATGCCATTCGAGAAGCCTCGGTATCCATGATCCCTCTTCACCGCCTCAACCAGCCTGTAGAGGTGGCAAGTAGCATGGCGTGGCTCTTAACCGACGCTCCAGATAACCTCACAGGCCAAATTATTCACCTTGACGGTGGAATGGCGAAATTACGGGGTTGAACGGATGGACATCGGGGTGATTGGTGCCGGCATAGCCGGACTTGCCGTAGCCCTCGGACTCGAACGTGCAGGTCATCAGGTCACCTTGTTTGAAGCAGAAGATACCATTGGCGGCAGAATGCGAACGGTTGAACACGAAGGTCAACGCTACGACCTCGGCTTCCATGTCCTTCACACGGCCTACCCAACGGTACAACGATGGATTGACCTCGATGCTCTGGAAGCAAAACCAATGGACTCGTGCAC